>OMSY01000178.1 GCA_900313875.1 uncultured Actinomycetes bacterium | reverse complement strand
TCATGCAGAACGAGTGGGCCGGCGCCCAGGCTTTCTCCAGCTTCGACACCTACCTCGCCCCCTTCGTCAAGGTGGACGACCTCAGCTACGCCGAGACCAAGCAGTGCATCGAGTCCTTCGTCTTCGGTGTCAACACCCCGTCGCGCTGGGGCACGCAGGCTCCCTTCTCCAACATCACCCTCGACTGGACCTGCCCGGCGGACCTCGCCGACCAGCCCGCCATCGTCGGCGGCAAGGAGCAGGACTTCACCTACGGCGACTGCAAGCGTGAGATGGACATGGTCAACAAGGCCTTCATCGAGGTCATGATCGAGGGTGACGCCAACGGACGCGGGTTCCAGTACCCCATCCCCACCTACTCCATCACCCGCGACTTCGACTGGAGCGACACCGAGAACAACCGTCTCCTCTTCGAGATGACGGCCAAGTACGGCACCCCGTACTTCAGCAACTACATCAACTCCGACATGGAGCCCTCCGATGTCCGCTCCATGTGCTGCCGCCTGCGCCTCGACCTGCGCGAGCTCCGCAAGAAGTCCGGAGGCTTCTTCGGCAGCGGCGAGAGCACGGGTTCGGTGGGCGTCGTCACCATCAACATCCCGCGCATCGCCTACCAGTCGGCTACCGAGGAGGAGTTCTACAAGCGTCTCGACTACCTCATGGACATCGCCGCCCGCTCGCTCAAGACCAAGCGTACCGTCATCACCAAGCTGCTCGATGCGGGACTCTATCCTTATACCAAGCGCTATCTGGGGACCTTCGACAACCACTTCAGCACCATCGGTCTGGTCGGTATGAACGAGGCCTGCCTCAACGCCCGTTGGCTCGGCACCGACCTGACGCATCCCGCCGCACAGGCCTTCACCCAGGATGTCCTCAACCACATGCGCGAGCGCCTCTCGGACTACCAGGAGCTCTATGGCGACCTCTACAACCTCGAGGCCACGCCTGCCGAGAGCACGGCTTATCGTCTGGCCAAGCATGACAAGGAGCAGTTCCCCAGCATCATCACGGCCAACATGGATGGCACGCCATACTACACCAACAGCTCGCACCTGCCCGTCGGCTACACCGATGACATCTTCAGCGCACTCGATGTCCAGGACGACCTCCAGACCCTCTACACCTCCGGCACGGTGTTCCATGCCTTCCTCGGCGAGAAGCTCCCGAGCTGGCAGTCGGCCGCGAACCTGGTCCGCAAGATCGCGGAGAACTACCGTCTCCCCTACTACACGCTCTCGCCGACCTACTCCATCTGCCGCAACCACGGTTACCTGACGGGCGAGGTCTACGAGTGCCCCGAGTGCCATGCGAAGACCGAGGTCTACAGCCGCATCACCGGCTACTATCGTCCCGTGCAGAACTGGAACGACGGCAAGGCGCAGGAATTCAAGGACCGCCGGATCTACGACCTGAGCGTACCCCACCGCATCACGAAGCCTGCGGCCGCGTCGACATCCCCCGCACACCAGGATGCCGCCGCAGCACCCACGGACACGCAGTCCTCGACCGCCACGGACCTCGATGCGGGTGTGTATATCGTATCCACCCGCACCTGCCCGAACTGCAAGATGGCCGTCCAGCAGATGCAGAAGCACGGCATCAGGTACCGTGGCTACTTCGCCGACGAGCACGAGGACTTCGCCCGCCGCTTCGGCATCATGCAGGCACCTTCGCTCGTGATCGTCGACGAGGATGGCCGGTTCGAGGTCGTCCATGGCCCCGCCGCCACGTTCCGCAAGATCGACGAGCTCGCCCGGGAGACGGTGACCGCCTAGGATTGGCTGCATCACCTGCCTGAAGCCCCTGCTTCAGGCCCTGCACACAGGAAACGACGAGGGGGATGGTTGTTCCATCCCCCTCGTTCCTATCCTCACAGCTCCGTGCCGACACGCCGGCTCATCGGCACATCATGCCATCAGCACCTATGAACGTACCTCGGCCCCCGTCTTGCCGCAGACCTTCTTCACGATGCGCTCATGCTGATGCTCGACCTCCTCGGAGGTGAGCGTACGGTCAGCCTGACGGTACGTGAGCGCGAACGCAAGGGATTTCTTCCCTGCACCCAGCCGCTTCTCGTCACGGTAGACATCGAACAGCCGCACCGACTCGAGCAGCTTGCCACCAGCGCTCGTGATGGCACGCTCGAGCGTCTCGGCGGTGATGTCCTCATCGACGACCAGCGCGAGGTCGACCTCGACGGCCGGGAAGCGTGGCACCTCCTGATAGTCGCGCATCTCGCACGCGACCCTGATCAGCGCCTGCTCGTCGAGCTCGAAGGCGGCGACCGGACCGGTGACCTCGAACGTCGCGAGCGCGAGCGGATGGATCTCGCCGATCCAGCCAAGCGTCGTCCCGCCGGCAAGCACCGCGGCCGCACGTCCGGGCTGAAGATGCCCCGCAGCCTCCCCCTCGAGCGCCTTGAAATGCACCTTCTTGACGGCAAGTTCGCGCAACAGGGTCTCCACGATACCCTTGGCATCGTAGAATCCCAGCTCGAAGGCGGGCTGGTTCCAACCCTCGTCCGCCCAGAAGCCGCACAGCACGGCAGAGACGTAACGCCGCTCCTTGGGGCTCTTGCGGCCCTCGGCGGCAAAGAACACCTTGCCGTTCTCGTACAGCTGGACGTTGGTCACACCACGGCTCTGGTTGTAGGCGACCGACCGGAGCAGACCGGGGATGATGCTCTGACGCATCACGCCCTGTTCGCTGCTCATCGGGTTGATGAGCTCGACCGGCAGCCCCCTGCCTTCGCTGCTCATACGCAGACGGGACAGGTCATCGGCAGGACAGAACGAATAGGTCTGCGTCTCGTTGAGCCCGCAGGCGCGCAGGACGGAACCGATCTGCGCTTGACGGACCTGTTCCTCGGACCGCCCGCCGATGCGCTCGCGCCCACCGGGAAGGGTGGGCTCGACCTTCTCCATGCCCCAGAGGCGCAGGATCTCCTCATAGAGGTCGATCTCGCGTTCGAGGTCGGGACGGTAGGTCGGGACGATGACCTCGTAGATGCCGTCGGTGCCCCCATCGACCACACAGCCGAGGCGGGTGAGGATACGGACGCACTCCTCCGCCGGCACCGGGGCACCGAGCAGGTCGCAACAACGCTGATGACGGAACGTGAGGACGAGAGGCTCCTTGATGGTCGGGTAGACGTCGATGACCCCCTCGCAGACCTCGCCCCCGCAGAGCTCGGCGATGAGAGCCGCAGCCTGAGCGGAGAACTCCTCGCAGGTGCTGGCGTCGACCCCGCGTTCATAGCGCAGGGAGGACTCGGAGATCAGGGAGAGGTTGCGGCTGGTACGGGAGGTGTGCGAGGTGGAGAACGTCGCGGATTCGAGCAGCACGTTGACCGTCTCCTCGGTCACCTCCGAGTCGAGACCGCCCATCACACCGGCGAGCGCGATGGGCTTCTCCTCATCGGCGATCACCGTCATGTCGCTCGTGAGGACCCGCTCCTGCCCGTCGAGCGTCGTGAACGGCTCGCCTTCCTTGGCCGCACGCACGATGATGTGCGCCTTGCCATCCGCAGCTTTCAGCTTGTCGAAGTCGAACGCATGCAGCGGCTGCCCGAAGAGGAACAGGATGTAGTTGGTGATGTCGACGATGTTGTTGATGGGACGGGCACCGCAGGCCGAGACGCGTTGCGCGAGCCAATCCGGGGAGGGGCCGACCTTGACGCCCTTGATGACGCGTGCGGTGTAACGTGGGCACCGCTCGGGGTCCTCGATCTCGACCGTCGCATAGCCGTTGACGTCCTCGGCCTTGCATGTCAGCTCGTAGTGCTCGGGGGTGAACCCGGTATCGTACATCGCCCCGACCTCGCGTGCCATACCGAGCATGGACAGGCAGTCAGGACGGTTGGGGGTGATCTCGACATCGATGACCGTATCGCCGATACCCAGGTAGTCAGCGATGGGCATGCCGACCGGTGCATCCTCGGGAAGGATCAGCAGCCCCTCGTGGTCATTGGATATCCCGAGCTCGCGTCCCGAGCAGTTCATGCCGCAGGAGACGATGCCGCGGAGCTTGCTCTTCCTGATCTTGTTGCCATCGGGCATCACGGTGCCGACCGTCGCGACGGGCACCTTGTCCCCTGCCACGAAGTTCTGCGCGCCGCAGACGATCTGCAGCGGCTCGGGCGCACCGTCCTTGCCGACGTTCGCCTCGCCGACGTCGACCGTCGTGACCCAGAGGGTGTCGGCGTCGGGATGCTTGTCGCGCGTGAGTATGTGCCCGACGACGATGCCGTCGAGCTTCGCACCGGTGCGCTCGACCCCCTCGACTCCCGTGCCGGTCAGGTCGAGGCGGTCGCAGAACGCCTCGATGTCATCGGGGACCTCGACCATCGTGTCGAGCCAGTTCTTCGAAATCAACATGGTATATCGCTCCTCATCAGCGGTTGGTGATTGCAGGTATGACGGGTCCGGGACCCCGGTCTAGAACTGACGCAGGAACCTCATGTCGCCCGACAGCAGCAACCGCAGGTCCGGTACATCATACTTGAGGCAGGCCACGCGCTCGATGCCGATGCCGAACGCGAAACCGCTGTATTCCTCGGGGTCGATGTCGACATACCCGAAGACGTTGGGGTCGACCATACCGCAGCCGAGCACCTCGACCCAGCCGGTCCCCTTGCAGAAACGACAGCCCTCGCCGCCGCAGATGCCGCAGGATACGTCCACCTCGGCCGACGGCTCGGTGAAGGGGAAGTAATGCGGGCGGAACCTTGTGCGACGGTCCGGCCCGAAGAGCGCCTTGCAGAAATAGTCGAGCGTGCCCTTGAGGTCGCCGAAGGTGATGCCCTTGTCCACGACGAGACCCTCGCACTGGTTGAACTGGGGCAGATGGGAGGGATCGGCCACATCGCGCCGATAGACCTTGCCCGGTGCGATCATGTAGATGGGCAGATCCTCGGTCTCCATCGTGTGGATCTGGACACCGGAGGTCTGCGTACGGAGCAGCACATCGCTCTCGCCGGAGACCTCGGCGACCTCGCCCGAACGGTCGACCACGTAGAACGTGTCCTGCATACCGCGGGACGGATGGTCGGCTGGTGCATTGAGGGCGGTGAAGTTGTAGTAATCGGTCTCGACCTCGGGCCCCTCGACCACATGGTAACCGATGCCTGCGAAGATCTCCGCGATCTCATCGGTGATGCGGGTGATGAGATGACGCGCACCGATGTTGTGCGTGCGGCCCGGAAGCGTGATGTCGAGCGCACCTGCCTCGAGCTGGTTCTCGAGCTCGACCGCTTCGAGCTTCGTCCTGCGCTCCTCGAGCGCCTGCTCGAGCAGGTCGCGCACCGCGTTGGAGGCCTTGCCCACGACGGGGCGCTCCTCCGGCGAAAGCGACTTCATGCCGCGCAGGATGGCGGTGAGCGTACCCTTCTTGCCAAGCACGGAGACCCTCACCGCATCGAGTGCGGACGTGTCAGCCGCCTGCTCGATCGCTGCAAGCGCCTTGGTCTTCAGCGCTTCAAGTTCCTCGATGACTGCCATGTTCTTCCTCTCGGTCCGCCGCCCTCTCGGACGGCATCCAACGTGTACCCACAGGCGATGGGGGCACATGAAAAGCCCCTCCCCGCCTCCTGTGAGAAGGACGGGAAGGGACTCCCGCGTTACCACCTTCGTTGAAGCGGCCCGGACTGAAGGGAACCCGCTTCCTCTCGTATGCCCTGTATCGGGAGCACCCGGCACGCCTACTTGCATATCGTGCTCGACACGCATGCTTTCAGCCTGCAGCTCGGGAGTGAACCACCGGACCCCGTCCCATCCCCCTTCCAGCCGATGGGGGGATTCTCTGTACAGGACAGCGACTGTCCGATGCCGTCTCCGTCATCGCCCTGTTGAGCAGTCCGCAAGCCAGTGTAACGCAAAGCAACGACAGCGCCTGGAAATCGACGTTGGAAGTCACCTATTCGCAGGTCGAAGGGCTTGCGGCATCGGAACTGGGACAGAAGCCTCCGTCCCCGCTGTCCC
>OMSY01000007.1 GCA_900313875.1 uncultured Actinomycetes bacterium | reverse complement strand
GGAGCCTCGGAGAACAACCTGAAGCACATCGACGTGACCATCGAACTCGGCACGCTCACTGTCGTGACGGGGGTATCGGGATCGGGGAAGTCATCGCTCGTCTCCTCGACCCTCGCACCCGCCCTCACGAACAAGATCCACCGCTCGCGCCATCGCGTCGGCGCACATGACGGCATCGAGGGCATCAGGCAGCTCGACAAGGCGATCATCATCGACCAGTCCCCCATCGGCCGGACACCCCGCTCGAACCCGGCGACGTACACCGGACTCTGGGATGATATCCGCTCCCTCTTCGCCTCGACCCCCGAATCCAAGGCACGGGGCTACGGACCCGGACGCTTCTCCTTCAATGTCAAAGGAGGACGTTGCGAGGCATGCAAGGGCGATGGACAGATCAAGATCGAGATGCATTTCCTACCCGATGTCTACGTCCCATGCGAGGTCTGCCATGGCGCGCGCTACAATCGCGAGACGCTGCAGGTGACGTATCGGGGCAAGACCGTCGCGGACCTGCTGGCGATGAGCGTATCAGAGGCACTGAAATTCTTCGAGCATATCCCTCCCATCAAACGGAAACTTCAGACACTCGAGGACGTCGGTCTCGGGTATATCCGTCTCGGGCAGCCTGCAACCGAGCTCTCCGGCGGCGAGGCACAGCGCGTGAAGCTCGCAAGCGAGCTGCAGCGCAAGCAGACCGGCAGGACCTTCTACATCCTCGACGAACCGACGACCGGCCTGCATTTCGAGGATGTCCGACAGCTGCTGAACGTCCTGCAGCGACTCGTGGACAAGGGGAACACCGTGCTCGTCATCGAGCACAACCTCGACGTGATCAAGTCCGCCGACCGCCTGATCGACCTTGGCCCCGAGGGTGGGGACCGAGGCGGGAGCCTCGTCGCCTACGGCACGCCCGAGGAGGTCGCCGCCTGTCCGGACAGCTACACGGGGCAGTTCCTCAAGGGCATCCTCGATGTGTGACCCGGGATATGGCCGGCCACGCCATCGACATCCCGGACAGGTGTCAAGCGTACCGGCTGGTGGAATGGAGGCCCGATCCCCCGTTCCACCAGCTGCCGTGCCGTCGCAGTCGAGGGGGTCGCAAGCCCGTTCCAGCCCCGTTCCAGCAGCCAGCATACCGTCGCGGTCTCCCGCCCCATGCACTCGGTGCACCGTGCGGTCATCACACAACGCCCCGTGCAACCCCGCTTCCGGAGTCCCCGACCTTCTTGCGTACCGGCACCCCGTACCTGCCATCCCGATAACGCACCACGAGTCCAGCCGCCTCCGACTCGGCCAGCAGAAGCACGGTATGAGATGCATCGAGCTGCATCTCGCGAGACACCCGCTCCGCATGCATCGGTGCGGCGGCAAGCATGCGAAGCAGCACCTTCTGCTCCTGTGACAGCCTCGCCTCCTCCCCATCCTCCTGGCATATCTCCTCTGAGCGCAGGATGGGGAACAGGGAGGCAAGCACCGCATCGAACGTCTCCAGGTCGATGATGGGATAAGCCCCCTGCATCAGGAGCCGATTGGACCCATGTGACTCCGGCGAGATGATCGACCCTGGCACCACGAGCACCTCCCGTCCCGCCTCGAGAGCCGCATCGGCAGTCGAGAACGTACCACTCGGAAGCCCTGCTTCCACGATGAGCGTCGCCCGTGCAAGCCCCGCGATGATGCGGTTCCTCCTGACGAACATCCCCTTCCTGGGGCTGATGCCCCAGGGAATCTCCGAGACCACGCAACCGCCCGCATCCACGATCTGGTCGAACAGCGCATCGGCATCGCGCGGATAGACCACATCGGCGCCACATCCCATCACGGCGACCGTCCTACCTCCCTCCTCCAGCGCCGCCCGCGCTGCCGCCTGGTCGCATCCGATGGCACCACCCGATATGACCGTCACCCCGGATGCTGCCGCCCTCCCCGCAAACAGCCGCGTGCATCCGAGGCCATAGGGCGTTGCCCTGCGGGCACCCACGATCGCCAACCCGGGTTCGAGAGCGGATGCAGACCCCCTGCCATAGAGCACGGCCGGAGCATCCATGGACTCGGCAAGCTGCGATGGATAGCCCTTCTCCCCAAGGCGGAGCTCGAACCGTTCGCCTTTCACCGCGACACCTCCTGTTCACGTACCCTGAAAGCGAGCGCCTCGAGCAGATGGAACTCCCCGACGGCATCGCTCTGCTCGATGTCGGCAATCGTCCGGGCGACGCCCAGGACACGCATGATCGCACGACTGCTCAGATGCTCCCTGCGCGAGACATCCTCGAACATCCTCCTCGCGCTGTCCTCGAGCTTGCACTCCTCGACGAGGGCGAGACCTGCCCCTGCGGCACCGGGTCGGGTCGAGCAGGCGGTGCCACGCCCGGACGCATGGGACGCTTCGCGCGCTCTTCGGAACCCTCGCCTGGCACGCGCCTCGAGCACGCCGTCCCTGAGCGCCGCCGAGCTCGTCCCACTCCCTGTCCTGAACACCTCCGACGGGTCCGAACGCATGACGTCGACGACGAGGTCGATACGGTCCATGAGCGGCCCGCCGATACGCGCGGCATAACGCTCGATCTGCGCCTGCGTGCAACGACAGGCATGGTCGGGGTCGCCGAAGTACCCGCAGGGACAGGGGTTCGCCGCAGCCACGAGCATGAATGCGGACGGTATGCGGACCCGGTAGCCCGCTCGCACGATGACGACCTCCCCGCTCTCCATCGGCTGTCGAAGCGCCTGCAG
>OMSY01000072.1 GCA_900313875.1 uncultured Actinomycetes bacterium | reverse complement strand
GTGCTACGCCATGGAGCCGGAAATGCGCAAGATCCGCGTGCTGCTTGACGACCAGCTGGAATACCGCATCGTCATGGGCGTGCTCTCCGCCGACGTGCGCGAGATTGTCGGCGGTGGCGCGGATTCCGACGTGCGCTTCGAGTTGTACCGCGCCACGTTGTCCAATTACCTCAAGCAGGCGGCAAAATCGGTCGGCATGCCCTTCAGCGACAACCTCATGGCAAGCAACCCCGAAGACCTGATCTCGCTGCCGTTGAGCTTGGCATATTGCGCGATGAAGATGCTTGACGAAAATATCGCAGAAGCATACCTGCGACGCATGCGCGAATGCATTTTCGCGGAGGGCAGAAGCTTGGCAACCATGGACGCCCAAGCGGAACTGGCAAGCGAATTCCCAATCGACGTCGAGCAGTTCCGCGACATCATCGAGAACGGCGCAGCTGCCCCCATCCTGCAACAGGGGGTTGACGAGTGCCGTGTATATGGCGTGATGTCTTTCCCCACCCTGCTGGTGCAATACGGCGAAAACCGCATCATGATTCATGGTTATCGCAGCTTCGAAGAGCTCAGGGAAGCAATCGCCCTCGTCACGGACGGCGACATCATCTTGAGCGATGCCGAATACTCGATACGCGCGCTCGAAGACTATGTGAATCGGTTCGGCAAAGCAGCCGCCCGCGAAATCCAGACGATGTTCTCGTTGGACGACGCGCAACTTGCAAATGCCATGATGGACCTGATCAGCACCGGCCACTACAAGACGCAGAGCTGCGGCACCAGCTATTTCGCCTTGCCGAAATAACGCTAAGGCCGAAAACCTCTAGGAGGTTGCCATGATGCATTACCGGGGAAAGGTGTTCAGGCCGCCGTTCGAGGAGAATTCACTGCTCATCGAGGCCACGGTTGGTTGTAGCAGGGACAAGTGCGCGTTCTGCTCGCTGTACCACGACACTCCTTTCGCGCCGTCGCCGATGGAGGATATCGAAAGCGACATCCGTTTCATAGGACGTAATCGCACGCTGTTCAAGCGCGTTTTCCTCGTGGGAGGCGACCCGTTCGCGCTCCCATTCAACCGACTGCAGCGAATCGGCGAGCTGGTAGGCGACCAGCTTCCACGCGTCGAGTCGATCGGATGCTATGCGTCGGTGCGCAACATCCTCGCCAAGACGCCCGAACAATTATCCGAACTGGCTAAACTTGGGTATTCGGGGCTCAACATCGGACTTGAGACAGGCCTTGACGACGTGTTGGAGTTCATGGACAAGGGTAACACCGTCGACGAGGCGCGCGAGGCGCTTGCACGCCTGAACGAGGCTGGCATTCCCTTCACGCTCAATCTGGTCATGGGCCTGGCAGGCGCAGGCCGGGGCATTGAAAACGCACGTGCTAACGCCGCCGTCGTCAACGAAGCCCAACCGCAGCTGATCATCGTGACTGCGCTCAACGTTTGGCCGGGCACCAAGCTGCACGACTATGTCGAGGCCAGTGAATTCATCCCGCCGACATTGCGTGAAATCATCGAAGAGGAAGTCGCTTTTTTGCGCGCCACCGAACTCGACGACACGTTCTTTTTCGGCATGCACGAACTCAACCCTATTCGCGTGAACGGCGCCTTGCCGCAGGATCGAGACTTTTTGGCAAGCGAACTTGAAGCGGGCATGGATCGTTTTCCCACTCACCAGCTCAATGCCGAGGTTCGTCAGATCATCCGAGAAAACGGGCTGATACGCCGCACGGGAAGAACGACGTGACAAACGTGCGTTTGAAGGCGGAGCTTTGGAAACGAACCCTATCCGTGCTGATGTGACGTCTTGGCTGCTCAGTCCCGTGGCCCGTCGGGGTTATGGCCCGCAAACGATAATCCAACTGGGCTCGCGTTTTTCAGAGGATCCCAATCCGCCATAGCATCATGGCACGATTCGAATCCCATCCGACAAGCTCGAAACGCCCCCTCGGGCAAATCGTCACGGTAAAACGCGCTCACGGAAAACGACGTATCTATTCCCAAAATGGGCAAGATGGCCACCTGGTCGCCGAACATGGCGTTGTTCAACCCAGACGAGAACGCAACGAAGCCCTCGGTCTGCACCTTCAAGTACAGCATGTCCACATCGTCGTAATACGCGCTTGCATCAGGATGCTCTTCCACCTCGACGAGCTCGTTAAAGCACGCGTGCGCAAAGCTGTCAGGCATAAGCAGCTTGTCTTTGGGCAAGTCGGAAAGATAGACGCCGTCCTTGCGCGTGGCCAGCGGATGATCCTTGCTCATAACCGCGAAGAAACG
>OMSY01000125.1 GCA_900313875.1 uncultured Actinomycetes bacterium | reverse complement strand
GCCGACTGACTGCCCGTCATCCGCCCTGCTTCATCATCCGGCGTCGATTCGAAGCGAGGAGTGAAGATGTATTCGTTCACGAGCCGTGTCCGTTACAGCGAGTTGGACAGCGAGGGCAACCTCTCGCTTCTCGCGTTGTTCAACTACCTGCAGGACTGTTCGTCCTTCCAGTCGGAATCGCTCGGTCTCGGTATCGACCATCTGCGCGACAAGGAGATCGCATGGATGATCGCCGGATGGAACGTGCGGGTGGCGAGCTTGCCCCGGTTCTGCGACGATATCGTCATCAGCACCTGGGCGTACCGTTTCAGCGGGTTGTTGGGATTGCGGAACTTCACCATCTCGGCACCCGATGGCACCCGTTACGTCTCTGCCGATTCGCAGTGGTTCCTCGTGGACCTGACCACGATGAGACCCATGAGGGTGCCGCTTGAGGAGTGTGAGCCGTATGAGGCCGACGGTGGACCCCGTCTGGACATGCCCTCGTTCCAAAGGCACATCAAGCCCGAGGGGGAGGGGCATGAGGCGGGTCCTGTTCGCGTGACCGAGCATCATCTCGACAGCAACAAGCATGTCAACAACGCACAGTACATCGATATCGCGGCGAATGCGGTCGCCGAACCGTTCATCTCGGGTCGCATCGACGTCCAGTACAGGAAAAGCGCACGGCGGGGAGACACGATCGTCCCGCGGGTATATGACATCCAGGATGGTCATATCGTCGACCTTGCCGACCCGGAGGGCGGCACCTTCGCCTTGGTGCGCATCACCCGATGAGCTTCGGGGCCGCCTCGGTCTGGCATGCTGGCCACCTTCTCCGGGGATGGAGGTGGGGCAGGGGTCGGTTCTGCCCGAGATGCGGGGCGCCCAAGCCGTTCTGAGCGGGGTCGTCCTCTTCCTGTGGGCTTCGTGCGTTTCCCTGCACCCTCTCCGGCGCATGCGGACTTTGGACATCGAATCATGCGGTGTCGTCTGAAAGCGGCCATCTTACGGTACAATCCGTGCATAAGGTAAGGGCTGTCAGTCCGAATGTACTGGGTGAGGAGCTTTCATGGACACACGGGACAAGTCACAGAACATGCTGGCGGGGGTCTTGATGTTCGCCTTCATGGTCATGAACCTTCTATCGCAATTCGTTACTTTCCGAACCCTCTACGGGACCAACCGTCTCGGTTTCATGGAGTACCTGACGAGCAATCCCCTGCTCATCATCCTGCCGCTCATGTTCATCCCGGCAGGTATCTGCCTGCTCGTGGGCACGCGTATCGGTTCCGGCATCTCCTTCTTCGCGATCGGTGCCGTGTACCTGCTCATGTTGGGTCAGGCGATATCGCAAAGGGTCTCGCATCATATGGGCGTCTCCGCCAACTTCTTGTTGCAGACCGTGGTCCCCGAGTTGCTCTGGTTGGCGGCCATGGTGCTGGTCGGTCTGTTCTGCGTGATCCCGGGCAAGATGCCCAAGTCGCGTATGATGGTCATGCTGCCGGCCATCCTCCTCTTCGCCAGCATCGCGTTCGCCTTGCTGGGTGTGCTGGCGTACATCCCCCACGCGAAGACCTCGCTCGGGCGAATGGGGCTGCGTTTCCTTTTCCAGAGCCTGAGGACCGCCGTCGGTGGTCTTGCCCTGCTCTTCGCCTGCCGCTGGGCCGTCGAGGGCGCTGTGGGCAAGCCTGCGGTCGCACAGGTCCCCGGCAACATCGGCATGTTCCCCACCCAGGCACCCGGTCCCTTCCCGTCCCCGGGTCCGGCCTCCGTCCAGCAACCTGTTCCCGGTGCTGCTCCTGCTCCTGAAGCCATGCCGTCGACATGGTATTGCCCGAACTGCGGGCAGGCAAACGATTTCGGCCGGTTCTGCAAGAACTGCGGCACACCCAGGCCCACCGTGTAGCCCATGCACGCAGATGGCTGCGGCCATGCCCTGCCAGCGAACGTGCCCATCCAATCGGATGGGCACGTTGTCCTTCGGTGCTTTCGCGCTTCCCGACAACCCAGAGCGGTGATGGGGTCGGGCGCTTTCCGGGATGCTGGATGCCTTGGGCCAGGATGAGCTTGGCGCTTCCGAAGGTGTCGGTATCCTCGGGTCAGGTCCCCATCCCGTTCTCGAGCAACGTCGAGAGCTGCGCGGTGCCCTGGACCCGATGGATCCGCGCACGGTCGTGTGGCAGGAGGAACCCATGTGCCTGCATCGAGTCGAGCAGCTCCACGAGCGGTGCATAGAAGCCCCCGATATCATAGAGGACGCAGATGCCGGGCGAGCGCTTGAGCTTGATGAGCGAGAATATCTCGGAGATCTCCTCGAGGGTCCCCGGTCCTCCGGGAAGCGCGATGAAGACGTCGCCGAGTTCTATCATGCGTTCCTTGCGTTGGGACATGGTCTCGACGATCTCGAGTTCCGTCAATCCATGATGTGCGATCTCGCGGTCGCAGAGGAAACGTGGGACGACGCCATGAACGATCCCGTTCCCTGCGAGCACGGCATCGGCGAGTGTCCCCATCAGCCCCACATCGGCACCACCGTAGACGAGCTGATGCCCGTTACGGGCGATCCATCCACCGAGGTCGTTCGCCGCCGTGTTCCAGATGGGCAGGTCCCCCGGTGCCGAGGCGCAGTAGACGGTGATGTTCATGTGGTCGTT
>OMSY01000115.1 GCA_900313875.1 uncultured Actinomycetes bacterium | reverse complement strand
CTCTCGCTCGCCATGGAGGAGATTGCACGTGGCGAGGTCTCGTATGATGACGATCATTTCCAGAGGGAAGTGGCGGAGTAGCACGGTCTCCATGCACCGCGTCTGCCTGATCCATTATCACGAGATAGGGCTCAAGGGCCGCAACCGGTTGCGTTTCGAGAGGCGCCTCCTCGAGAACCTGGAAGCAACGCTTTCGGGGTATCCCGTCACGCGCATCCATCGGATATCCGGCCATCTCGCCGTCGATGTGACCGATGCGAGCCGTATCGATGAGGTCGCCGGTCTGATCGCTGCGACACCCGGTGTCGTCCGGGTGTCGCTCGCCTGGTGCTGCAAGCGCGATCTCGATGTCATGTACGAGGTCGCACGCAAGGCGCTGTTCGACAACGACGGCTTCACGAGCTTCAAGGTGGCGGCGAAACGTTCGAACACGGATTTCGAGATCGATTCCATGCAGATGAACCGTCTCTTCGGTTCGTTCCTCTGCGAGGCGGCACCTGATGCGAAGGTCAAGATGAAGGACCCCGATGTGACGGTGCATGTCGAGGTCGTGCAGGGGAGCGCCTACATCTACTCGCGGACCCTCAAGGGGGTCGGGGGTCTTCCGGTGGGCAGTGCGGGACGCGTGGTCTCGCTCCTATCAGCCGGCATCGACTCACCGGTGGCGACCTGGCGCATCGTGCATCGCGGTGCCATCGCCCTGTGCATCCATTTTTCCGGACGTCCTCAGACAGGTGATTCCTCGGAGGAGCTCGTCGAGGAGATCGTCGAGCAGCTGCGTCCGGCTGCTGGGATCGCGAAGCTGTACGTGGTGCCGTTCGGCGACTACCAGCGCGAGATCTCTCTTTCGGTTCCTCCCAAGCTGCGCGTCATCATGTACCGTCGTCTGATGTTCGCCATCGCCTGTCAGATCGCGCACAGGGAGAAGGCGGGGGCGCTCGTCACGGGGGAGAGCCTCGGACAGGTCGCATCGCAGACACTTGCGAACATCAGGGTGACCGACGAGGTGTGCGACCTCCCCGTCTTCAGACCGCTGATCGGTGCCGACAAGCAGGAGATCATGGACCGTGCCAAGCTGCTCGGCACCTATGACATCTCCATCCAGAACAGCGAGGACTGCTGCACGCTGTTCATGCCCCGCAACCCCGAGACCCATGCAGACCCCGATGAGGTGCATGCCGCTTGGGATTCCCTCCCCATCGATGAGTGGGTGGAGCAGATACTCGAGGACATCGAGGTCACGGATTGTTTCTGTCCGGCCTATCACCATTCCAGAAGCTGATCTGCGCCCTGCACCTGTGGTTTTCATAACCTGTTTCGATTCCGTACCGAACTTCCCATCATCTTCCCCACATTTCATTCGGTAGTGGCGATGATGCATCCTGCTATGCTGCACCTCCGACGAGAGAGGAGTGGTCATGGCACAGCGGGAGGTACGGCCCAGGCGAGGATATCGGAAGCTCGTGGAGCATATCGGCGATGTCGAGCATCCCCATGCGGTTGTGGCTCTCTGCATCATCGTCATCGCCATCTGCTTGTTCGCAACGTTGCATCTCTCGGATTCCCCAAGGTCCTCCGGGTCCGCAGTGGTGCTCGAGAACGGGTCTCCGACAGGGCAGGCAACCGGGGCACCTGCTGCGGAGGTGTTCGTGGATGTCGAGGGCGCGGTCCTCAATCCGACGGTCTATTCGCTTCCCGCAGGGTCACGTGTCATCGACGCGATAGAAGCGGCAGGTGGCACCGTGGAAGGCGCGAGTCCCGGCTCGCTCAACCTCGCCCGGGAGCTGGTCGATGGGGAGCAGGTCAGGGTGCCCACCGAGGATGAGGTTGGGGCAGCTGCCCAGCTGGACCGGCAGACTGCCGACTCGGATGGGTACCGGCAGGAGGCTCTCATCAACCTCAACACAGCTGATGCGAAGACCCTGCAGGAGCTACCCGGGATAGGGGAGGTCACGGCACGGAAGATCGTCGATGACCGGACGAGCAACGGCCCGTTCCGGAATGTGGAGGACCTGCAGCGTGTCTCCGGCATCGGTGCCGCGAAGTTCGCCCAGCTGAAGGACCGGGTCTGTGTTTGACCGCTCCTGCAAGGATGACGCCTATGGGATGGGGCGGGTATCGATGCATCCCCGACCAGCGGTCCCCTTCCTTCTCATCTGTGCGATGCTGCAATGGGGAGGCATGCTCATCGGCGAGCGGATCGCTTGGACGATGATGTCGGCCTCATCCTCCAAGCTCGGTGTTCTCATATGCGTTCTCATGCCCCTCATAGGCTTGCTCATCTTCACTGCATATGGGCTGAGGAGGCATCATCGGGTCAGGTCGGCATCGGTCGCGATCGGCGGCCTTTTCCTCCTTGCAGGCATGCTCTGCGTGCTGTGCCCCGCTTCGACTTGGACGAGGGACATGGTGCAGGAGCAGGGTGACGGTTCGGGGATGGGCCTGTTCGATGTGTGCGAGGATGCCCGTCCGACCCGCTTCGGTCATTCCGCCGTGGTGCGGAGCGTGGAGACGGGCAGATGCTATCTCGCCTATTGGGATCGGGAGACCTCTCCTCCACCTGCCGGGGCCCGTGTCCGTGCAGATGCCAGGCAGAGGAGGACGGTTCATGACGAACAGGGACGCAGGCTCTTCCGCAAGGGGCTCTCGGGCAGCATCGACATGCATGATTGCGTCCAGGAGGGCTGGTCAAGGTCCCCTCGTGGCCTGACAGCGCCGATGCGGGAGCGTGTCAGGGCCATCCTCGCCCGCGACGATGGAAGCGGGTCCATCCTGCTCGAGGGGATCGTGCTGGGTTCGCGCATGCGGCTCGGCGGGTCCGTTCTCGAGGAGGATGTGAGGATATGTGGTCTGGCGCATCTCATAGCCGTGTCGGGAAGCCACCTCGCCGTGGTCAATGCGCTCGCTCTCTGGCTGTTGGATGCGCTGCGTCTTTCCCGTCGCATGCGTATCCCCGTCATCACGACCCTGCTCGTCTTCTTCCTGCTGTTGTCGGGGGTGCAGACCGGTGCGGTCAGAGCCTGCATCATGACGGTCGTGGGGATGTCCTCCATGCTTGTCGGGCGCAGGCGTGACCCGCGGGCGGCTCTCGGAGCAGCGGCATGTGCGATGCTTGCCCATGACCGTTCCTGCGCCTTCTCCCTCTCCTTCGCGCTCTCGGTCCTGGCGGTGCTCGGCATCTCGATCATCTCGCCGCTTCTCATGGACTGGTTCCTTTTCGCCCTCCCAAGGAGGCTGAGGGGGCTCGCGCAGCCGTTCTCCCTCACACTTGCGGCGCAGCTCACGTGCCTTCCGATCACCGCTCCCGTCTTCCATTCGTTCTCGCCGATATCACCGTTCGCGAACCTGCTCATAGCTCCCTGCATCGACCTGCTCCTCGGTTTCGGGTTGCTCCTCCTTCCGACGCTGCTCGTTCCCGCATCCGCATCCCTTCTGTATTCCGGTCTCATCCACGTCTCGGACCTTGTCTGCAAATGCATCATGTTCCTGGCGCAGGTGCCCTTCGCATCGTTTCCCACGATGCTCACCCAAGCTGCATGCACCATCATCACGGTGACGGTCCTCGTGGCCTTGTGGGCCATCTGGCCCCGCCCCTCACGTCGTCGGCTGATGACGGTCGTCGCGGCATCGCTCGCCTGCATCCTGCTCGTCATCCTGCCCTTCCTGCTTCCCGTGAGCCCCCGTCTCGTCATGATGGATGTCGGGCAGGGCGATGCGCTGCTGTTGTCGGCAGGTAGACACCATGTCCTCATCGACGCGGGTGAGGACCCCTCTGTCCTCGAGCAGGCCCTCATGCGGCAGCATGTCCGCCGTCTCGATGCGGCCATGGTCACGCACCTGCATACCGACCACTACGGTGGACTCGAGGGGATCGGTCGCAGCGTGCATATCGGTTCCCTCTACCTGCCCGCCCCCATCCTCGCAGCTTGCGGGGACAAGGAGGGGTTCCAGCAGGTTGCCGAGGCTGCCGGTCCCGAGGGTGTGGGCGGCCTGTCCGTCGGGGACCGTCTGCTGCTCGGCCCCTTCGCATTCGAGGTGCTCTCACCAGCACATGTCGAGGACGGTGGTGGCAATCAGGACAGTCTCTGCCTCCGCGTGTCGTTCGATGGGGATGGGGACGGCACCGAGGACGCCTCGGCGTTCCTCTGCGGTGATGCGGAGGTGCAGACCACCGGTCATCTTGCCCGAAAGGGGCTTGTCGGTCATGTCGACGTGCTGAAGGTAGGTCATCATGGAAGCGAGGTGTCCCTCGATGACGGGCTGCTCGACACGTTGTCACCGAGGGTGGCGCTGATAAGCGTCGGTGCGGGAAACGGATACGGGCATCCGGATGCGGCCACGCTCGACCTGCTCTCTGCGCATGGGGTGCCGACGCTGCGGACCGACCTCTATGGGGATATCAGGGTGCTTTTCGGTGAGGACGGCATCTCGGTCGAGTGCCAGCGGTAGGACCCGGACCAGATGCGTGTGCTACCATGGGCGCACGACAGGGAAGGGGGTTGCAGCATGGCGGGAAACGCACTGGCACCGGTCTATCTCATCCATGGGGACGATGCCCTCAAGCGGGATGCGATGGTCAGGCGCCTGCAGGGTCGCTTCGCCCAGCTCGGCGACCCTGACTTCAACACCGAGACGTTCGTCGCGGCGAAGGGCCTTGCAGACGACATCATCGCCTCCTGCAACATCCTGCCATTCGCGAGCAGCCTTCGTCTCGTCATCGTCAAGGAGACCGAGAAGCTCGCACGTGCCGATATCTCCAAGCTCGTCGATTACGTGAAGGCACCATGCGATACCACGGTTCTCGTGCTCTGTGCGGGAGCGCTTGCGAAGACGAAGGCACAGGTGTCACGGACGGCGCTGTACAAGGCCGTCAAGGACTCCTGGCCCAAGTCCATCATCGACTGCTACGGGAAGAGGGAACGCGAGCTTGCAAGCCTCGTTTCCAATATGGCGAGGTCGCATGGAGCGCACATCGACCCCGATGCCGCAGCCCTCCTCATCGAGCGGGTGGGGACCGATACCGTCGCCCTCGACCGTGAGGTCGCCAAGCTCGCCCTGGCAGCAGATGATGGCAAGGTCACGTTCGACCTGGTTCAGGACTTCTCGGCACAGACGAGCACGGCGAAGCCATGGGAGCTCGCAGATGCGATGTGCGCACGTGATGCATCCCGTGTGCTGTCGGTGCTTGCCCGCACCACCGATACGACTGCTCTTTCCAAGCTCTTCAACTGCTGCAACAGGATCCGTGACCTCATCACCTGCAAGAGCCTCGAGGAGCGGGGTCGCCTCTCCGAGGTGGGCGCCCACCTTGGGCGGATGGCGTGGAAACAGGGGGATTATGTCCGCTGGTCCCGCACGTTCGGTGCCGGGGAGCTCAGAGATGCCCTCACGGGCGCGGCGGAGGCGGAGCGGCTCATGAAATCGGGCTCGGATGCGGACCTGACACTCGAGCTGTGGTTGCTCTCGGTGTGCAGCGGGCATCCGTTTCTTCCTCCCGCCTGACAACGTGCTTTCATCTGTACCTTGGCTGTGTTATCCTATCGTGGTTCGCGGAACGGTACCTGTTGTTCCGTGACGAATACAGTGATTATCGAGAGGAACGACACCAGTGGCAAACATCAAGTCTCAGAAGAAGCGCATCCTCACCAACGAGAAGGCACGTATGCGCAACCGGTCCTATCGCAGCGAGCTCAAGACCGCCGTCAGGCGCGTCCATGATGCCGTCGCTGAAAACGATGCAGAGAAGGCCCTCGCCGCAGCTCAGAAGGCATGCAGGCTGCTCGACGTCGCCGCATCGAAGGGTATCATCCACAAGAACCAGGCCGCCAACCGCAAGTCCGGCGTCATGAAGCTCGCCAACACCATCCAGTAGCGGTTGCCATTGTCGATATCCGCTCACTCATCGAGGGGTGAGGCAGGGAAGGGGCTGCATCGTGTGCAGCCCCTTCCGTCGTGTCATCGTTCCCATCCTCCCGAGGATATGTCCGCGGCCTCGTGCGCGCGTCCATGATACCCTTCGGTCAGTGATAGCTTTTCATAGGGAGGCATCCACCTCATATGTCCTTCGACCGTTCGCATATCCGCAACTTCTCGATCATCGCCCATATCGACCATGGCAAGTCCACCATCGCCGACCGTATCCTCGAGCTGACCGACACCGTCCAGGAGCGTGACATGAAGGACCAGCTCCTCGATTCGATGGACATCGAGCGCGAACGTGGCATCACCATCAAGTCCCGTGCGGTGTCCGTCAACTTCACGGCCGAGGATGGTGAGGTATATCGACTCAACCTCATCGACACGCCGGGTCATGTGGACTTCATGTACGAGGTGTCACGTTCCCTCGCGGCCTGTGAAGGAGCCGTGCTGATCGTCGATGCGACGCAAGGTGTCCAGGCGCAGACGGTCGCCAATGCGCTCATCGCCATGAACAACAACCTCGAGATCATCCCGTTGATCAACAAGATCGACCT
>OMSY01000123.1 GCA_900313875.1 uncultured Actinomycetes bacterium | reverse complement strand
GCTCATCCCCTCGTCATCGACGCCACCGTCTCGATATGCGGGGTATGGGGGAACATATCGACCGGCTGGACGCCCGCAAGCCGCCAGCCGCGCTCACGGAGCATCTCCACATCGCGCACCTGGGTCTTCGGGTTGCATGAGATGTAGACGATGCGTTCGGGAGCGAGTGCGGTCAGCGAGGAGAGGAACTCCGGCGTGGCACCTGCCCGCGGTGGGTCGAGGAGCACGACATCGGCACTCCCGCCCTCGGCTGCCGCGGTACGCATGAAATCGGTCGCATCCGCCTCCACGAACCTGATGTTGTCCACCTTGTTCGCACGGGCATTGGAGCGGGCATCGCGTACGGCACGCCCGTTGCGTTCGACACCCACCACCTCCGCCGCATGGCCACTCGCGATGATGCCGATCGTGCCGATGCCGCAATAGGTGTCGAGCACGGTCTGGGTCCCATCGAGCCCAGCGGCTTCGATGGCGGCAGCATAGAGCTTCTCCGTCTGCGACAGGTTGGTCTGGAAGAACGATTGCGACGAGATGCGGAACCGGTAGCCGAGCAGCTCATCGGAGATCCACCCCCTCCCGAACAGCACATGCTCCTCCTCGCCGAGGACCACGTTGGTGACGCGGCCGTTGACGTTGAGCACCACCGTGCTGATCTCGGGACAGCGCTCACGCAGCACCTTGACGAACGTCTTCTGCGAGGGGAACCGCGAGCGTGTGCACACGAGCGTGACCATGATCTCCCCGGTGGAACGGCTCGTGCGGATGAGCACATGGCGCAGGAGCCCCTCCCGGCGATCCTCATCATAGGGACGCATCTTGAACGAGGGCATGAGGTTGGCGATGGCGTCGAGGATGGGTTGCGCGCGCTCGTCGACCACAAGGCAGTCATCGTGGGCGATGACCTGATGGCTATGCTTGCGGTAGAGCCCATGGATGATGCGGCCCTTCTTGCCGGAGGCGAACGGCGTGAGGATCTTGTTGCGGAAATGCAGCGGCTCCTCCATGCCGATGATGGGCTCGATACGCGCCTCGGGAAAGCCCGAGAACAGCTCGACGACCTCCTCCTGCTTGCGTGCGAGTTGCAGGGGATAGGGTCGCGTGAGCAGGCTGCAGCCACCGCAGTCGCGATGAACCGAGCAGGTGTAGGTGCGATAGCCCATGGCGGTCCCCTCTCTTCTCATGCGCCCATTGTAACCTCACCATCCCAACCGCATGCGCATGCGCTGACCTATACTGTGGACAGGATGTAGCGAACGGGGAGACATCATGCCAAGACTGCTCTATCAGGGACACGCAAGCTTCCGGATCCAGACCGACCGCGGGGCCATCGCCTACATCGACCCCTTCGCCGGAGAAGGCTACACGTATCCGGCAGACCTCGTCATCGTCACCCATGAGCATCCAGACCACAACGTGGTGTCACTCGTCACGATGAAGGAGGGTGGACGCATCCTACGCGTCGACGACCTCTTCAAGAAGGGCGCCTACCAGACCTACGAGGTCGCCCGCATGGCGATCATGGCGGTACCTGCAACCAACGAGCACCACCCCGTGACCGAGGGGGTCGGCATTCTCCTCGACGTCGATGGCATCATGCTCTACTTCGCCGGTGACACCTCGTACACGAACTTCATGGGCAAGGGCCTGTTCGGCATCGATATCGACTACGCTTTCCTGCCCATCGACGGGGTCCACAACATGGGACCGGAGGAGGCCACCTTCTGTGCGGACATGATCCAGCCCCGTTGGGCGGTGCCCATACACATGAAGCCAGGCCAGCTGTTCGATCGCGAGATGGCCGAACGGTTCGATTACGACAACCGGCTCATCCTCGAACCGGGTGAGGAGATAGGGCTTGCGGAGTGGTGACTTCCCGCAACCTCGATGGGGTAGAATGGAGCCGATTCTCTGCGATGATGCCGGCAGGACCGTGAGCCGCACGACAGGAAGCATTGACAGCCTGCAGGGGGACCCATGAGTGTGCTCATATATGCGATGATCTACGCCGGCAGCGCCCTGATGGTCTACAACATCGTGCGCTGCCATGGCTTCGTGAAACGCATGCGCACGGTGAACGGCCTCGAGAAGACCCAGCGTATCCTGCCCGTTCCCCTGATCTTGCTCGTGTTCTTCCTCATCGGCTACCTCGTGGTGGGGCTGTTCGGCACGCCCGACTTCATGATAGCCGGCATCCTGTTCGGCGGCAGCGTGTTCGTGCTCATCGTGTTCGGCGTGATGTACCAGGTCGTCGACCGCCTGAGCGAAAGCAATGCCCGGTCGGATGCGCTCTACGAGGAGATCCGCCGCGAACTCGATGACCTTTCCAAGGACTATCTGACGGTGCTCCATGTCAACCTGACCAGGGATACCGTGGAGAAGGACACGGAACGGGGCCTGCTCGGCATCGATTTCACCGGTCGGCGCTACAGCGATCTCGTCGAGGCACTCCAACGCGACTCCCTGATCGTCGAATCCGAGCACGGCCACTACGGGGCGTTCGAGCGCGAGCGTCTGCTGGCGAGCTTCGAAGCGGGCGTGACCGAGATCAGCGAGACGGTGCTCGCAAGGATGCGGGGAGACGAGCCGTGCTTCGTCAGGATCCAGGCGACGCTCGCCGTGCAGCCGGGCACGGGAGACGTCGTGGCATTCATCACCGAAGCCGCATGCAACGACGAGGTCGTCAACGACACGCTCCGGGAAAAGGCCCTGATCGGCCAGTTCGACATGATCACATCGCTTGTCGGCGACCGCTACCGCATCGTGATCGGCGATCCGCGCGCGACCGAGCGCGGAGGCATCTATCCTGCTGTGGAATCGGGCGGTTACGACGAGTACCTTGAAAAGCAGGTGCTCCCCGTCGTATGCGGAAGCAAGGACGATCGGATCGGTGCGTTCGAGGCGCTGCGCATCGAGCGGGTCGAACGCGAACTCGCGAACAAGGAGCCCTACGAGGTCAACATCGCCATCGAGGCGGATGGCGAGGTGTACTACAAGCGCTTCGTCTTCTACGTGGTCGACCGGGCGGCACGGTTCTATCTGTTGCTCAAGTCCGATACGACCGAAGCTCGACGTGAGGAGATCGAGCAGAACACGCACTTGCAAGAGGCGCTGCAGGAGGCTCAGCGGGCGAGCAGGTCGAAGACGACGTTCCTGTCGAACATGTCCCATGACATCCGCACGCCGATGAACGCCATCGTCGGCTACACCGACTTCGCCCGCAAGAGCGATGACATCGAGCAGGT
>OMSY01000121.1 GCA_900313875.1 uncultured Actinomycetes bacterium | reverse complement strand
TCAGGCGGGGATCAGCACCTGGAGGGCATGATGCACGGAGGAGATGTCGAAGCTGGTCGCCTCGATGGGTTCACCGTCCACCTGAGCCGGGGGCATCTCGTCGAACTCGACGTGCAGCCGCCTGACGCGGTGGAACTCCATCTGCTCGAGCTCCGTGTGCTTTCCGAAGCGCACCTTGCCGAACGTGAGGAGCGCACGGGGAAGGGGCAGGGGCGGATGGGCGATGCAAACGTCGAGGAGCCCGTCGTCGATGCGGGCCTCGGGGCAGATCATGAAGCCCCCGCCATAGGTGGGGCCGACCTGGACCGCGAACGTGAGCATGGAATCCCGCACGGCGACCGAGTCCTCGAAGACCGTCTCGTAGCTCCGCTCCTCGAGATGGTGGACCAGTTGCTCGAAGGCGCTCTCGACGTAAAGCCGTGTGCCGGAGTGGCCGTTGCCCTTGCGACGGGAGATCGTGTCGAGCGCTATGGCCGCGTCCACGCCGAACGACAGCGTCTCGACGAACCATCGCCCGTTGACCTGCCCCAGGTCGGTGGGGCGCGGGGTGGCATCGAGCAGCTGCTCGCAGGCCCGGTCCACCCGGGTCGACATCCGCAGGGTGCGTGCGTAGTCGTTACCCGAGCCGACGGGGATGATGCCGAGTGCGGGACGTGTTTCCCCGGGGAGGTCCATGAGGCCGTTGGCGACCTCGTGGATGGTGCCGTCCCCGCCGAGGACGATCACCGTGTCGAAGCCGCCTGCCTCGGCGGCGAGCGACTGGGCGTGCAGTGGACCGCAGGTGAGGGTCGCCTCGAAGCTGTCGATGCCGATGGGGGGCGCGAGGAGGCGGACCGCCTCGGATACCGCGAAGGCTCCCTGGCCGCTCTTGGCGGCGGGGTTGGCGATGAGCAGGGTCTTCCCGAGGTGCGAGGTCATGTATGTCCCTTCTCCGACAGGGGTCGAGGTGTCCGTGCCCCGTGCAGCCCAGCGGCGCGGGGTGTGAAGATGCACGTGGCATAGGGGCATTATACGGCTGTTTGCCGGCGGTGCCGTGTGGGAGATGCGAAGGCATGCGGGTCTTCCGACGGTCTCCCTCCGACGCCTCGGCAACCACTACAATGGGAGCCGGGAGGTAAGCTGACCCGACATGGGGGCGCCCGGCACAGGGGAAGGCCAGCTTGGCACGAGGGATTCCTCGGCAGGGGTGCCGGCCCCGGCACGGGGTCGCCCCGGCACAGGGCCGGCCGGCACGGGGTCGTCCCGGCACAGGGCTGCTTCCTCCGGGGCAGAAGCGTGCGACCACGGAAGGAGCAGGGATGTTCGAGACAATGAGACGCGGCGGATGGACCAACATCGTCCCCGAGCCGTATCCGGAGGATCCGGACTCGCTCGAGGACGTGCAGGGGATCGTCTCCTCGATGCGCGGGTTCCAGAAGCTCGGGCTCACCCGCGACCCGTTCTTCCGCATGCGCATGCTGAGGCGGCTCCGCACCTATCTCAAGCAGCACGAGGACGAGGCTCTGGATGCCCTGCAGGCGGACCTCGGCAAGGCTCCGTTCGAGGGGTATGCGACCGAGCTCGGCCAGGTCTACGATGAGATCCACACGCTGTTCACCCGGCTTGCCTACTGGTCGCAGCCGCGTTTGCGTCATACGCCCATCTCGCTGTTCCCTGGTTATTCGGTGCTCTATCCCGAGCCGCTGGGCGTGGTGCTCGTGATGTCCCCGTGGAACTACCCGCTGCAGCTCGCGCTCATCCCCCTCGTGGATGCCGTGGGCGCGGGCAACTGCGTCGCTCTCAAGCCCTCGCGCAAGTCCCCCCACACGACCGCCTTCATCGCGAAACTCTGCCGCGAGGTCTTCGACCCGCATCATGTGTACTGCTTCCCCGGCAGCGACGAGATGAACGGATGGCTGCTCGAGACGCCGTTCGACAAGCTCTTCTTCACCGGGAGCAAACGGGTGGGGAGGAAGGTCATGGCCGCGGCGGCGGAACAGCTTTGCGACGTGACGCTCGAGCTCGGGGGCAAGAACCCCTGCATCGTCGACCGGGCCGCGGACCTCGAGCGTGCGGCGCAGCGCATCGCCTGGGGCAAGTGCCTCAATGCGGGGCAGACCTGCGTGGCGCCTGACTATCTGCTCGTGCACGAGGGCGTGGTCATCGATTTCCTCGCGTATCTCGAGCACCATCTCCATCGTCTCTACGGCAAGGATATCCTGGCGAGCCCGGACTATCCCCGTATCGTCGACCGAGCGCATTTCGACCGCCTCTGCAGGCTCATCGACGAGCCCGGCCCCACGGCTCAGGTCATCTTCGGTGGCGGCCGCGATGCCGATGCGCTCAAGATCGAGCCGACGGTGCTGTTCGACGTCACGCTCGATGACCCGGTCATGCAGGACGAGGTGTTCGGGCCGGTGCTCCCCATCCTCACCTTCCGCACGCTCGCCGAGGCGATCGAGGTTGCGGGTGGGTTCGACAAACCGCTGGCCTGCTATGTCTTCTCGCAGGACCCGACGGTGCAGCGACGGGTCGTGCAGGAGCTCGACTTCGGCGGCGGCTGCATCAACGACACGATCGTCCATGTCGCCAACAACGAGCTGCCGTTCGGGGGCATCGG
>OMSY01000093.1 GCA_900313875.1 uncultured Actinomycetes bacterium | reverse complement strand
CCCGTTTCCTTCAGCGCCCTCCGCTTTCCACGATATCGACTTTGCAGGGGAATTGTTGACACATCTCTCCCTGACGCTCGACGCATAAGTTCCCCGATGAGAGATATCCCAACGGGAAGGTAACGTATACTTTTCGAATCGGCTCATGGCAGAGGGCATCCTCGGGACGGGACGTTCCCATAGACAGCAGGATGCCGGTTTCTATCGAAGGGAGACCCGTGTCACCACAGAAGAAGATCGCATCGGAAGGACCCGGTTCGGGCGTGCAGGAGCGTTCGAGCTGGTCGGGGAAATGGGGATTCATCCTCGCTGCAGCGGCCAGCGCCGTCGGACTCGGGAACCTCTGGAGGTTCCCCTATCTCGCCGCGAAATATGGAGGAGGTGCGTTCCTCCTCGTCTACCTCATCCTCGTCATCACCTTCGGCTTCGCGTTGATGATGGGTGAGACCGCACTCGGCCGTATGACCGGTCTGAGCACCATCGGCGCGTTCAAGCAGTTCGGCAAGAAGTTCGCGTTCATCGGCGTCCTCGCGAGCCTCGTTCCCTTCATCATCACCCCCTACTACTGCATCATCGGTGGTTGGGTCAGCAAGTACATGGTGTCCTATCTCACGACACCGGCCGATGTCATCGCAGGTGACAAGTACTTCACGGGATTCATCCTCAACAACCCGATGACCTATGCTTGGCTGCTCTTCTTCCTCGCCTGCGCCTTCATCGTCGTCGGCCTCGGTGTCCAGAAGGGCATCGAGCGTGCGAACAAGGTCCTGATGCCCACGCTCATCGGCCTGTCGATCGTCATCTCCATCTATTCGCTCACGTTGCCCGGCGCGCTCGACGGCCTGGCCTACTACCTCATCCCCGACTTCTCCAAGATGTCGGTGAACCTCGTCGTCGCGGCCATGGGGCAGATGTTCTTCAGCCTCTCGCTCGCCATGGGCATCATGGTGACATATGGCTCCTACCTCGACCGCAAGACCGACCTCGAGCAGTCGGTCCGCCGCATCGAGGTCTTCGACACGGGCATCGCGTTCCTCGCCGGTCTGATGATCATCCCCGCCACCTTCTCGGTGACGGGAAGCGCCGAGGGAGTCGCAACGAAAGCAGGTCCCGGCCTGATGTTCGGCGTCCTTCCCAAGGTGTTCGAGACCTTCGGCGTCATGGGCCGGGTCATGGGCTTCCTGTTCTTCGCACTCGTCTTCTTCGCCGCCCTCACAAGTGCCATCTCGCTGTTCGAGACCTGCGTCTCGATCGTCCAGGACATGACCCGCAGAAGCCGTGGTTTCGCGCTCGTCACCTCGGGCGTCCTCATCACGCTGGTCGGCATCTTCGTGAACATGGGCTACAACATCGGGCTCGGATGGGACCCGATGCACTCGATCTTCGGCTTCGGCGAGTACCAGGATTTCCAGATGCTCGACTTCTTCGACTTCATCTCCAACACCGTCCTGATGCCGATCGTCGCCTTGCTCACCTGCATCTTCATCGGCTTCATCGTCAAGCCGCAGAAGTTCATCGATTCCGTGCGCGAGTCATCTGATTTCAAGGGCGCCAAGCTGTTCAGCGTCATGATCAGGTACATCGCACCGATCTGCCTCGTGCTCATCTTCGTCTTCTACATCCTCAACACCATGGGGATCGTCGCCCTGTAGCCGGCTCGGAACCACAGCCTGTGCCGATGGTCGTCCCCGTCCATCGGCACAGGCTCTCCCGTTCGTGCGGACGTCATGCATGGCATGCCCCTCGACCTGAAAGGACCTCCGATGTTCTGCCCAAGATGCGGTTTGCAGCTCCCCGACGACGCGCTGTTCTGCGAGAGCTGCGGATTGCAGGTCCAACAGACCGCACCCCGGCAACAGGTCCCCGCGCAGGCGCAGCCCATATCGGGACCGTCCAAGCGCTGGCCCATCGTCTTGGCGCTCGTGAGCGTGCTGGTCATCGCTGGCATCATCATCGGCACCATGCTCTCCGACAGGGACGATGATGGGGTCTCCCTGCTGAACCAGAACGTCCAGACGACACCGGCTGCCACCTCGCAGGGACAGAACCCGCAGGATGGGACCGCATCGGACCCGCAGAACGGCGGGAGCACCCAGCAGGTCGCATCCTCCCTCGTCGACCTCGGCAACGCGAAGGACTATCATGACCTCAACCTCTTCCTGAGCAACTTCGTCGAATGGCCGGAGTTCGTGATGCGCGATAACGACTTCACCGGATGGGGCAACTCGTTCGAGCGTGACAGCTACAACATCGACCAGCTCGCCAACTGGACGATGTGGCACTATGCCATCAACAACGAGGGGGTCATGGACAACGGTGGGACCGTACCCGGTGCCACGCAGGGTGTCGGAATCGAGATAGAGGGAGTCGGCAAGGACCTCTACCCCCGTTCGGTGGACCGTGGGAAGATGGAGGAGATGGCCAAGCGCTACATGGGCATCGATGTCGACTTCTCACAGCTCCATGGAAGGTACGAATCCTATGGAGGTCGGGTCTACGAAGGATCCTATCGGGGTGATGCACGCCCCCTCAACACCGTGGCCCTGGCCGACAGGGTCGAGACGACGGGCAGCAGCACCATCGTCGTGCAGTTCACCACCTATCAGTGCGGATACAGCGCCAAGGTCATCGAGGACAAGTCCTGGTATGGCTACACACCCGATGAACTGATTGCGGCGATGCGGAGCGCATACGGCGGCTCCAACACCATCACACGACGGGGGGTCGCGACCGTCGAGGTCACCGGCTCGGGGAACGATCGGGAATTCAAGCTCGTCCAGATATCCACCACCGCATGAGGGGACCTGGACGATCGGGAGGGCCAGCTGGGTGCATCAGAGGCAGAACCCGCAGATGACACCGTAGGCGGCGTTGGCGTTATCCGAGTAGATGGGGTCGCCGTCGATGCCCGCGCCGAGGAACTTCTCGGCGGTATAGGGGGTCGAGGACCGTTCCCACCAGTAGCACAACCTGTCCTTGCTGCACTTCCCACCGTCCACGAGCGACTTGCAGGACAGGAGGCCGTTGGCACCGAACTGCTGGATGCCGACATCGCTGAACAGCTTGTACTGCTTGCCCTCCTGGTTCCAGACCGCGCACCATGCAGCGAGGTCGGGATTGGAGGTCAACCCGTCCTCGAGCTTCACATCACCTGCGATCTCCTTGAAGGAGAGCAGCCAGAGCTCGTCTGCGGTGGCCGTGACAGCGGAGGCATCCGTGGTGGGCCCGGTGTTGTTGGTCCGCTTCTCCACCGCGACGAGCCTCGAGGAGAGCGCATGGGGAAGCTTGGACTTGGCGTCGCCTGCGAGCCATGAGCGCATCTCGCTCGATTCCCAGCCACCCTTGTTGCTGGCATCCACGTTCATGGCATGGGCATCGATGGCATCGCAGAACATGAAGGAGATGCCCGCCTTCCCGGTCCCATCGGCCTTGTCATCATGGTTGAAACCGACGATCATGACGGTCGATTCCAAGCCACCGGAGAGCTTGACCTTCTTGGTCTGCGTACCGTCGAGCTTGCCCTCATCGTTGACGAGATGATATCGGGCCGCTATGGCGAGGGCATCCTCATCGCTGCCCGCAGCGGATATCTGCGAGGAGATCTGGGAGAGCTGTTTCCAGCTGTAGCCCTCCACCGTACCCTTGGTTCCCACACCCAGCAGACCGAAACAGCGGGTGTATGCGCACACGGCCGCGAGGACGATGACGCACAGCACCAGGACGAGGGGCACCTTGCGGGACGTGCGGCGCGGGGAGGCGTGTCTGCCATCCGGCACGGGGGCGACCGCCTCTCCTTCGGCAGGAAGCTCCTGCTCATGCGCATGACGGGCCTCGGTGAGATCGGCACCCTCGAGGCCCTCGTCCGATGAACGGTCCTGCTCGCCCTCCGCACCATCGAGACCGATGTCCGCCTTGATGCTGTCGAGCAGCTCCTCGACCTCGCTGTCCCTTGAATGACGACCCCACGTCGCACGGGTCTCCCCCACATCGGGATCCGTCCGGTCGGGCCCCTTCTTGGAATGCTTGCCGGACAAGGCCCCTTCCTCTGCCACGAGCAAGGCACCGCAGGCATCGCAGACCTGCGAGCCATCGGGAAGCTGTGCTTTGCACTCAGGACACAACATGGGGCCTCCTCTACCGAAGATTCGCCTTATCACAGATTACCTTTCCAGCTGACGGTTTCCTAGGAAGATTTCACAATTTGCGGTGATCCATCATGTGCAAAGGTCAAGGTACACCCGTCAGGAGGAACGATTTGCCGGAAAAGGTTGAACCTCCCGGGCACGCGGGCTACACTGGCCTCACGATATCTGTTCAGGGCGAGGTGCAAGTCCTCACTGGCGGTGACGGCAGAAGCCGAAGTCCGCGAGCCTCCTTGGAGGTCGACCCGGTGCGATTCCGGGACCAACGGTCATAGTCCGGATGGAAGAACGGAGTCATGGCAGCCAAGCTGCCTGTCATGGCCTTGTCGTCTTCACGCACAGCCCGCTCAGATTCGGAGCGGGCTTCGTTCGTTCGCCCGCCCCGCCACCTCTCGACCATATGATGGGAACGGGCATGGACGGACAGCAGACGATCGCGGACATCGGATACATGCGTCATGCCATCAAGCTGGCACGGACCGCCGCGGGTTGGACCAACCCCAACCCGCTCGTGGGCGCGGTCATCGTGAAGGATGACCGTGTCATCGGCACCGGTTGCCACGAGCGCTTCGGACAGGAACATGCCGAACGCAACGCGTTGGCAAGCTGCACGGAGAACCCAGAGGCCGCCACCCTGTACGTCACGCTCGAGCCCTGCAACCATACCGGCCATCAGCCACCCTGCACCGATGCGATCATCGAGGCGGGTGTGGCACGCGTGGTCATCGGTTCCCGGGACCCCAACCCATTGGTATCGGGTCAGGGGAGCGCAAGGCTGCGTGCCGCGGGCATCGAGGTCGTCGAGGATTTCCTCCGTCGGGAATGCGACGAGCTCAACCCCATCTTCTTCCACTTCATCACCACGGGACGACCCTTCGTCGTCGCCAAATGGGCCATGAGCGCGGATGGCAAGATAGCGTGCCATACCGGGGATGCACGCTGGGTCACCTCCCAACAGGCGCGGGCCGACGCGCACGAGCTGCGCCATCGGCTCGCCGCGGTCTGCGTCGGCATCGGCACGGTGCTCGCCGATGACCCGCTGCTCACCTGCCGTCGGAGCGTCGCCTCCCAGGACCCCCTCCGCATCGTCTGCGACTCGCAGCTCCGCATACCGATGGACTGTCAGCTCGTGGAGACGGCAGAGGAGACCCCGCTTCTCATCGCCACCACCTCGTCCGATGGGCGGAAGCGCTCCCAGCTCGAGGCATGTGGCGCCGAGGTCATCCGCCTTTCCGACGAAGAGGGTCACGTGGACCTCGTTGCGCTCCTCACCGAGCTCGGGTCACGGGGAATCGACTCCCTGCTCGTCGAGGGGGGTGGCACCTTGCTCGCCAGCATGTTCGAGACAGGCCTGGTCGACGAGACCATCGTCTACCTCGCCCCGAAGATCGTCGGCGGGGCCGAGGCGAGGACCCCGGTGGAGGGTATGGGCATCGAACGCATGGTGGACGCCAGAGGACTCGGGACACCGAACGTCGAGTTCATCGGATCGGACCTGAAGATCACCTACCGTCATGGGGAGGAAGGGGACGGAACATGTTCACCGGAATAGTCGAGGAGGTCGGCACGGTCCGCCATATCGTACGTGGAACGCGTTCATGCGCGCTCACCATCGCCGCCCGGACCGTGCTCGAGGGCACCCGGGTCGGCGACAGCATCAACACCAACGGCGTGTGCCTGACCGTGACTTCCCTGGAGCGGGATGCGTTCACGGCGGACGTCATGCCCCAGACCCTCTCGAAATCGAATCTTTCCGCACTGTCATCCGGCGATCCGGTCGACCTCGAACGCGCCATGCCCGCGGATGGCAGGTTCGGCGGTCATCTCGTCACGGGCCACATCGACGGCACGGGGACGGTCGCCTCCCGTAGGGAAGATGACAACGCCATACGCATGCGCATCCACACCTCCCCTGCCCTGACGCGGCTGATGGTCGACCAGGGGTCGGTCGCGGTCGACGGCATCAGCCTGACACTTACCCGGGTGGAGGATGCCGCCTTCGAGGTCTCGCTCATCCCCCACACCGCGCAGCGGACGATACTGGTGGGAAAGCGCGTCGGTGACACCGTCAACATCGAATGCGACCTCGTGGGGAAATACGTCCAGCGACTCCTGAAGGTCCCTCGTGAATCCTCCTCACGGGAAGAGGGGGGCATCACGATGGCATTCCTTGAGAAGCATGGCTTCTGAGCACGATACCGCATCGCAGTCGGAAGGGACCACCACATGAAACTCAACACCGTACAGGAAGCGATCTCCGAGTTGCAGCAAGGGCACCTCATCCTCGTGGTCGATGATCCCGACCGCGAGAACGAGGGAGACCTGATCTGCGCTGCGGAACATGCGACACAGGCGAACGTGAACTTCATGGCCACCCATGCCAAGGGGCTCATCTGCATGCCGATGAGCAGGGAGATAGCGCAACGGCTCAACTTCCAGCAGATGGTCTCCGAGAACACCGACAGCCATGAGACGGCCTTCACCGTCTCGGTCGACCATATCTCGACGACGACGGGCATTTCCGCGGCCGAACGCTCGGTCACCGCGATGAGATGCGTCGAGGACGGGGCGCGACCGGAGGATTTCCGTCGCCCCGGCCACATGTTCCCGCTCGTCGCCCGCCCCGGCGGGGTCCTCGAACGGGGAGGCCATACCGAGGCGACGGTCGACCTCCTGAGACATGCGGGAATGCGGCAATGCGGGCTCTGCTGCGAGGTGATGCGCGAGGACGGCACGATGATGCGGACCACGGAACTCGCGCAGATGGCCGAGAAGTGGAACCTGTGCTTCATCTCGATCAAGGCCATCCAGGACTACTGCCGCGCACACGACAACCACATGAGGGAGAAAGCGGTCGCGAAGCTCCCCACGCGTTACGGGGACTTCGTCGTCCATGGTTTCGAGAACGATATCACGGGCGAGGAGCACCTTGCCCTCGTGAAGGGCGAGATCGGAGATGGGAGGGATGTCCTTTGCCGCGTCCATTCGGAATGCCTGACCGGCGACGTCTTCGGCTCGCTCCGCTGCGACTGCGGCGACCAGCTCCACAGGGCGATGATGCAGATAGAGCAGGAGGGCCGTGGTGTCCTCCTTTACATGCGACAGGAGGGCCGTGGCATCGGGCTCATGAACAAGATCCGCGCCTATGCCCTGCAGGAGCAAGGCCTGGACACGGTCGAGGCCAACGAGGCCCTTGGGTTCGAGGCTGACCTGCGCGAGTACTGGAGCGGTGCGCAGATCCTGCGCAACCTGGGTTGCAGGAGCATCCGGCTCCTCACCAACAACCCTGACAAGATCTACGGTCTGACGGGCTTCAACCTCGATATCGTCGAGCGTATCCCCATCGAGATCGAGCCGCAGGAGCATGACCGCGCATACCTCACGACGAAGGCGTCGAAGATGGGGCATGTCTTCAAGACCATCCTGCGGGAAGAGCAAGGATAGCCAGCCGACAGCCGCTTGGAAACACGATGACAACGGACAGCGAGAGGAAGGACGGGAACATGGCAATCAGAACCATCGAGGGCAAGGTCGTGAACAGGGGACTCAAGATCGGCATCGTCATCGCCCGCTTCAACGAGTTCATCACCGGAAAGCTGCTCGACGGGGCGCTCGATGCCCTCATACGGCATGATGTGGCGGAGGAGGACATCACGGTCGCTTGGGTACCCGGTGCCTTCGAGATCCCCATGGTCGCACAGGCGATGGCCGTCTCGGGTGCATACGATGCCATCATCTGCCTCGGTGCCGTCATCCGCGGCGCCACGAGCCATTATGACGTTGTGTGCGCCGAGGTCTCGAAGGGAATCGCCCAGACCTCCCTCAAGACCGGACTGCCCATCATGATGGGCGTCCTCACCTGTGACACGATCGAGCAGGCTATCGAGCGTGCGGGAAGCAAGGCCGGCAACAAGGGCACCGAATGCGCGCTCGGTGCCATCGAGCTCTGCAACGTGCTCGAGCAGATCTGACGGCCGGTACCGACATGGAACTGAAGGGCAGCCCCTCGACCCTCGTGTTCGATTTCGACGGAACCCTGCATGACAGCATGTACACATACAGGCAGGCGTTCCCGAGCGGATACCAGACCCTCGTGGATGCGGGCCTGGTCCGGCCACGGTCGTTCACACGGGAAGAACTCGCGGGAAACATCGGGCTCACCGCCCGTGAGGCCTGGGGCAGGCTCGTGCCGGAAATCCCCTGGGAGGTGGCGAGCAGGGGTGCCGCTGCCGTCGGAGCGGCGATGCGACGTCTCATCGCCGACGGCAGCGGTCGGCTGTTCCCCGGCACGGACCGGATGCTCGACGCGCTGAAGGAGACCGGACACGAGATGGTCTTCCTCAGCAACTGCGCGACCCCCTATCAGGAGACGGCGCGGAAGGCGTTCGGTCTCGACCGTTGGATGTCGGGATTCTACAATGCCGAGGAGTTCGGCTGGATCCCCAAGGAACGGATCTTCGAGACCATCCGGCAGGAGCATGCAGGACCCTACATCATCATCGGTGACAGGTACAAGGACATCCTGGTCGCACATGTGCACGGCCTCCCCTGCATCGGATGCATCTACGGGTATGGGACACGTGAGGAGCTTGAATCGGCAACCTATCTCGCAGGGTCCCCGGAACAGGTCGTGGAGCTCGTCGCCCTGATAGAGCTCAGGGGGCACGAAGGGAACAGCTGACCGTCAGGTGACAGGTGATGGGATGACAAGGGGCTGACGACACGCTGCTCCCCGAGAGGGCACACCCCTCCCCGTGACCAGCATGCCACCTGTCACCAGTCGAACACCTTGCGGTACTGGATGCGATGGTAGAGGTCCCATATGGACCGGGCATGCACGGCAGCATCCGAGACCTCATCGCTCTCGAAACCGTACCAGGCACCCGTTGCATCCTGCAATCCGATACCACTGATGACCGGCAGATCATGCGCGATCTCCTGCTCGGCTTTCTGATAGTCGCTCAGCGGGATACCCGCGAAGTCGAGCATGTCAGATGCAAGGTAGTTCACACTCGTATCCTTCATGATACCGGTCTCCGTGGTGTCGACGGGATGGTTCGCCCATATCGCATACTTGCTCTGATGGACACGGAGGAGATGTTCCAGCTCATCCTCGTCGGCGAACCATGCATCGTTGAACGTGTCGACGAAATACGGCTGATGGTCACCGAAGAAGACCAGCACGACGGGCTCATCCATCGCACGGAGACGCTCGATGAGCCCCATGAGCGCTTGGTCGGACTGTTCGATGATGGACAGGTACTCATCCACCAGCGGGGCGTTCTCGCCATCGATGGGATAGCTCATGAGTTGCGATTCCGGAAGCAATCCCGTCTCGTATCCGCTGTGGTTCTGCATCGTCACATCGAAGATGAACTGGGGTTCATCGGATGCCTGCAACAGGTCACATACCTTGTCATAGCTGGCACTGTCCGAAACGAGGTCCCGCATCAGCTCCGTATCGCCATCGAAGTCATCGATGGAATAGAACCGCTCGAACCCAAGCTGGCGATAGGCGATGTTGCGGTTCCAGTTGGTGGCGTGATTGGGATGGATCGCACTGGTCCGATAGCCCAGGTCGCCAAGCTGACGCACGAGGTTGCTCACACCGAACAGGTTGTACGAGACGTACGGGTACGCACCAGGAGGCACGCAGGAAAGCGAGCATCCCGTCAGGAACTCGAACTCGACGTTGCAGGTGCCTCCACCCTTGACCGACACGTACAGCGTACCTTGCTGCAACATGTCCTCGATGTCGTTGAAGAAACGTGGTCCCCCGTATCCGGCATGCATCCCCTCGAAGATGGAGAGGTCGGCATAGCTCTCGTTCATGATGCACACGATGGACGGCAGGCTCCTCCCCCCTGCCGGCTCGGATACACCGGATGCGTCGCCCTCATCCCGTTTCCGTTCGAACCGCTCGGCGAGCGTCTTGACCATGGCATCCGTCTCCTCGGGGTCGTACCCATCCGGCCTGGTCACGCGGCTTTCCTGCGCGATGGTCAGGAAGGAGGTCACGATTCCGTTGTCGCGGTAGGTGTTCATCGAGTACCACAGGTCGATATGGACACCGGGGGACTTCGTGAAATCACCCGTGTTCCAGACCTGGAACCCCACCAGGGCGACCATGAGACCACAGATGGCGGACAGAAGGGTGCTGCGCAACCCGAACGGTTTGCGCGGGATGAGGAGCACGGCGATGCAACCGAAGGCCGCGACGCAGAGGGCAAAGATGCACTCCCCATTGAGCTGGTACACGTAACCACCGGCAACCGATGCAGCCGTCTTGATGGACAGGAAATCACTGGGGAGGATCGCGGAATTCTTGAAATCCATCACGAACTTCTCCGCCAGGCCGAACAGGGCGAAGAACATGATCGCGAAGGCGGGGGCCTCCCCATTGCGACCGAAGACGAGATAGAGCGCGAGCAGGACAGACGACAGGTAGAGGAGCTCGATCATGAGGCTGTTCTGCGCGATGCCGAAGAGGCCACCGGCGTTCGAGGGGGTCTCGAGCGCGATGAACGCACAGATGACGCCGATCAGGATGAGACCGACCTCGAGCACGATCGGATGCATCAGCTCAGACAGGCGTTCCGAAACTGGAGCACGCCAGAGCATCAGACCGGCGACGAGGAGCTGCATGGATGCAAAGGCAAGCAAGCCTGGAAAGCCCACCTGCACGACCCCCCTCGCAGCGAGGACGGGGAGGACGAGCGCGAGAAGCGCGGCGATGACGAAGAGGATGTTCGATACAGGCGATATCCTCCCAAGACGTCGTGCGGCGAACAGGCGCAACGCGATGAAGACGGCACAGAAGATGCATGTCAGCAACCAATAACCCATGTTGCCCATGCCTCCAAACCCGGGAGCGGATAGCGGTACCGGCACGGGCAACCTCGCCCCGTGCCGGTCATGCAGCCCGCCTGACGCTACCCTGTCACCCTACTTCACGGTGATCGAATCAAGCGTCCTCTCGATGAGGGACTCGTATTTCTGATACTGCTTCTGCGGCATGTAGAACGCGACGGTGGCCCGCCCCGTCGGTGTCGGCCAGAAGCTGACGGCCTTGCCCTCCATGGGATTGTCCCCACCCTTGTGGATGTACGTATGGGCGCTCACGCACGGACGTCGCGCCATCAGCCCATCCTGCTGCTGCTCATAGGTGATCCCATAGTCCAGCGCGTCCTTGAGCTTCACGGCATCCTGCTTGAAGGCATCATCAGGCTCGAACCCGAAATCGACGGTCGATATCGTCAGGAACGGGTTCCCGCCGCCCTCTCCTTCCGGATAGTAGAAGGTCACGTCGCCGGCACCCTCCTTGAGTTCCCAATCACTGCTCACCTGGATCGTGAATCCATCGAACTCGACCGTCTTGTCGAGATTCTGGTTGATCTTGCTGCATCCGACGAGGGCGATGCCCATGACGATCGTCGCTGCGACCAGTACCGCAGCCAGTCCCTTCCTCATAACCGTTCCTTCCTCGTGAACGTCCGCCAATGCACGGTTCAGACGACGCATGTCCGCCTAAACATCCGGCAAACCGCCCGAAAGCAAGCAGGCCGGAGGCTGGACAAGCCCCCGACCTGCGGTTTCCTGGCGCGCCCGGGGGGATTCGAACCCTCAACCGCCGGATTAGAAGTCCAGTGCTCTATCCGTTGAGCCACGGGCGCATACAGACGTAGGCTCACCTGCGTCTGTATGATTCTAACCCAAAAGCGACGGGGTATGGTGCACGATGACCACAATAGCCCTTCCCATCCTGCAGCGTACCCCGTCACCCCCTCCCCTCTTCGGACACCCCATTCATGATGATGCTTTTAATTAAGTATTGACTTAATCCGATGGAAGATTAGGATGAGAGGCGGCTGACAAGCGACAGACGAGGAGACCATGGACATCGGACCGGCACTCAAGGCACTGGCAGAACCCACGCGGTTCAAGATCGTGCAGTTGCTTCTCGAGCGGCATCATTGCGCCCGATCGTTGTCCAGGGTCCTCGGCATCAGCGAGCCAGCTGTATCCCAGCATATGACAGTGCTGAGGGACGCCGGTGTCGTGACCTGCTTCAGACATGGTCGGCACCTGCATTACGTGCTCCATGAGGACCTGTTCCGGGACATCGTCGACGAACTCGGATGCTGGATCGAACGGATGTCCTCCATCCAGGACTGCCATGGACACAACCCCTGCCAGTTCAAGCTGGGAAACGGCACCTGTGGATGCATGTACCGGAAAGAACACACGAGAGAGGAACGATAGCATGAGGATCGCAATCCCCAGTGAGACCGCCGATGGTTTCGAGAGCATCAGGAGCGGACACTTCGGACACGCGCCGTATTTCACCATCGTCGAGATAGATGGGGACACGGTCACCAGCGTGGAGAGCGTGAAGAACGTCGAACACGACCAGTTCGGATGCGGTGGGGTCATCGAGCATGCGATCGGTCTCGGCCTCGACGGCATCCTCACCATCGGCATGGGTCGTCCCCCGATGACGCGCTTCTCGCAAGCGGGTATCACGGTCTACTCCGAGACGCAGACTCCCAAGGTCGGTGACGTGGTGCAGCTCTTCCTCGCGGGGAAGGTCCATCGCATGAACCCCGCCGACGCCTGCGCCCACTGAGAACCGGAGCTGAAGGAGCTCCCTCCAGCCAGCCTGCAAGTCACTGCCCGCCTGTGGTGCCATCGGCATCTGCACCACAGGTGTCACGCAAGGAGCGCCCGACCCTGCAGGGTCGGGCGCTCCCCATATGCCTTCGTATATATGGCTATGACTTCGGACTATGCGATGACGCGTACGCGACGGACACCCTCGATGGCCGCGATCGCATCCGCATCGGCTGCCGAACCGGTGTCGGCGAGGATATAAGCCGAACCACCGCGTACGGCACTCTCACTCGACTGCACGTCGCCGATGGCAGCAATGACGGCGTCGATATCGACGTCGGCGGCAGCCAGGACGGCCACTCGATGACCCTCGACGGGACCCATGTCGACTGCGGGGTAGTTGACGGAGCAGGTGATGTTGCCGTTCTCGATGTAATCCTTGATCTCGGAGGCTGCCATCTTGGCGCAGTTCTCCTCGGCCTCGGCAGTGGAGGCGCCGAGATGCGGGAGCACGATCGCGTTCTGCATCTTCATGACCGCAGGGGTCGCGAAGTCGGTCACGTAACAACGCACCTTGCCCGACTCGAGAGCTGCCGCCATGTCGTCGGAATCCACCAACGTGTCACGTGCGAAGTTGAGGAAGACGACGCCATCCTTCATCTGGCCGATGGTGTCGGCGTTGATCATGCCGATGTTGCCTTCCACGGCGGGTACATGGATGGAGATGAAGTCGGAAACCTCGTAGAGCCTCGCGAGGTCATCGACGACCTGCACGGCACCGTCGAGGCTTGCCGCAGCCTTCTCGGAGAGGAACGGGTCATATCCATAGACGTCCATGCCGAGCGCGACGCAGGCGTTCGCCACCTTGCCACCGATGGCACCGAGGCCGATGACGCCAAGGGTCTTGCCGAGGATCTCGGAGCCGGCGAACTGCTTCTTGGCCTTCTCCGCGGACTTGCCGATGTTCTCGTCGTCGGCGTTCTCACGACACCATCCGATGCCGCCGATGATGCCACGGCAAGCGAGGAGCATACCGCACAGGACGAGCTCCTTGACCGCGTTCGAGTTGGCACCGGGGGCGTTGAACACGACGATGCCCTCTTCAGCGCAGCGGTCCAGCGGGATGTTGTTGACACCCGCACCGGCACGACCGATGGCAAGCAGGCTCTCGGGGAATTCCATGTCATGCATCTTCGCACTACGAACCAGGATACCGGTGGCCTCGCCCAGCTCCTCGGTGAGCGTGTAGTCGTCACCGAGCAGGTCGGTACCCTTCTTGGAAATGTTGTTCAGACAATGGATGTGGTACATGCGTTCTCCTTGAGACAAGAATCAGCGACAGGTCACGAGCAGCCACCTTCACAGGTGCAACCCTGATAACAAGATATACCTTTTCCCCGTCCCATGGCGCAACGAGACGCAGGCAACAGGGCAACGCGGCAAAAGACACCACGAAGGCTCCCGGTCATGGGACCGATTCCCGATACCCCGGTGGACGCTCCGGTGCAAAGACGCCCCGCATCCCCCGACTTGTCAGCGTACCGCCTCGGTACGGCACAGGCGGCCCACGCGGTCGAGCTGCTCCATGCAGCGGCTCACCAGGGCCATCTGCCGTCCGTCGAGGAGACGACCGGATGAATAGCAGGTGACACGCTCATGGAAGCCGACCCCATCCGAAAGGCACAACGGACCGATGTCCTCCTCGAGACCGCAGGGCAAGCCAGCTGCGCGGAGCTTGCGGACAAGCTGGCGGATGGTTCCCGCGTTGCCGTTGAAGAACCTCGGCGGCTCCCCGAAACACGAGCGTATGGCCATCCTGAAATAATCGAAATGCGTGCAGCCGAGGACGATCGCCGAATACGCACCGAGATCGAGGGCACCGAACTCCCCTGCCAGGTATCCCAGCACCTCCGGAGCCTCGAAAACCCCCCTCTCGGCGAACCGGACCAGACCCGGCAACGCGACGAGGTCCACCTCATGCGCAAGGTCCACATGACCGAGGAGCACGTGCAGCTTGTCACCGGCGACCGTGACCGGCGTGGCGGCCACGAGGATACGGCCGATGGCGCCCATACCGGAATCGATGGCGAGCTTCACGGCGGGCTCCATGCCGACGACCGGCACGGGAAGCGTGCTCCTGAACCCCTTCGTCGCAACCGTCGTCGCCGTGTTGCAGGCGATGACGATAGCATCGACCCCTGCATCGATGAGGAACGAAAGGCTCTCCCTCACGTAACCGCGCAGCTCGTCATCGGTCTTCTCGCCATAGGGCACATGGTCCTGGTCCGCATAGTAGACGAAGCTGGCCCCCGGCAGCATCTGCAGCGCATCATGCAGGACGCTGAGGCCACCGAGCCCCGAGTCGAACACCCCGATCCTCACAGACACAGCACACTCCTCGCAATCCCCATAGACCCCACGACCATCACCGAGACGTTTCCGAAACACACCCTATCATACGGTACACTTCGACGAAGATGTACAAGGTTGGGCCGGATTCGCCCTGCATGACGAAGGAGCGCTGAGATATGCCCATCAAGATTCCCAACGGTCTCCCCGCGACACAGACCCTGCTCGACGAGAACATCTTCGTGATGCACGAGCTGCGCGCCTCGACGCAGGAGATCCGTCCCCTCCAGGTCCTGCTCCTCAACCTCATGCCCACGAAGATCGCGACCGAGACGCAGTTCGCACGCCTGCTCGGCAACACGCCCATCCAGGTGGAGCTTACCCTGATGCACACGGCGACCCACAAGTCGAGGAACACGAGCGCAGAGCACCTCACCGCGTTCTACCAGACGTTCGAGGAGGTCCGGCACCGCAAGTTCGACGGCATGATCATCACCGGCGCCCCCGTCGAGCTCCTCAGGTTCGAGGAGGTCGAGTACTGGGACGAGCTCTGCGAGATCCTCGATTGGACGGCCACCCATGTCTACAGCACCCTGCATATCTGCTGGGGCGCGCAGGCGGGGCTCTACCACCACTACGGCATCCCCAAGCATCAGCTTCCCAAGAAGCTCTTCGGCGTGTATCCCCACACCCTCGACTACCGTCGGTCGATCCTCTTCAGGGGCTTTGACGATGTCTTCATGGTACCCCAGTCGCGGCATACGACCGTGCTGCGCGAGGACATAGAGCGGGTACCCGAGCTGCAGGTGCTCGCCTCCTCGGAGGAGGCAGGCCCCTATGCCATCAAGGATGTGGACGGCAGGCGCATCTTCGTCACCGGTCACGTGGAATATGACAGGGACACCCTCGAGAAGGAGTATCTCCGCGATGTCGCCGCAGGCAGGCCCATCGAGGTACCCAAGAACTACTATCCGGACGACGACCCCGACAAGGCGCCGATAGTCACCTGGCGGAGCTGTGCGAACCTGCTGATGATGAACTGGCTCAACTACTTCGTCTACCAGGCGACGCCGTACGAGCTCGACACCATCGGTACCGAGCACGAGGAGGACTGGCTGCTGGGCGTGGGGAACATCCCCCTCGAACAGGCATGGGTCCCGGACTCCATCGGCAAGCGCGACCATGATACCTGGAGGGGCGATTCCATCTAGGCTGACAGGATAGAACACACTGTCGATCGTCGCTCCAACATGCAACGTCCGACCGCCCGTGCCACGCCCTCCGCGGAACCGCCCGCACAACCTCCCGTAAAGCTGAGAACCGACCGTGGAGGTTGCGCGAAACGCGCGTATACTGAGCAGGATATCTAGATATCGGATGCATCCGGGTCCCACGCGGACCGATGGCGGAAATCGAATGGACAGGGGCGTACATGAGCAAGAGGACTGATATCCACAAAATCATGATCATCGGATCGGGTCCGATCATCATCGGTCAGGCCTGCGAGTTCGACTACTCGGGCACACAGGCATGCAAGGCCCTCAGGCAGCTCGGCTACGAGATCGTGCTCGTCAACTCCAACCCCGCCACCATCATGACCGATCCCGGTATCGCGGATCATACCTACATCGAGCCCCTGAACCCCAAGCGACTCGAGCAGATCATCGAGATCGAGCGCCCCGATGCGCTCCTTCCCAACCTCGGCGGCCAGTCGGGGCTCAACCTGAGCTCCGAGCTCGCGAAGAGCGGCGTCCTCGACAAGTACGGTGTCAAGGTCATCGGCGTCCAGGTCGATGCCATCGAGCGCGGTGAGGACCGCCAGGCGTTCAAGGACACGATGAGCGCCCTGGGTATCGAGATGGCACGCAGCAAGGTCTCGCACTCCGTGGATGAGGCGGTCGCCATCGCCGACGAGCTCGGCTATCCCTGCGTGCTGCGCCCCGCCTACACGATGGGCGGGACCGGTGGTGGCCTCGTCTACAACCGCGAGGAGCTCAGGACCGTCGTCGCGCGGGGTCTGGCCGCCTCACCGGTCAACGAGGTCCTCGTCGAGGAGTCCGTCCTCGGTTGGGAGGAGCTCGAACTCGAGATCGTCCGCGATGCGAAGGGCAACCTCATCACGGTCTGCTTCATCGAGAACATCGACCCCATGGGAGTGCACACCGGCGACTCGTTCTGCTCCGCCCCGATGCTCACCATCTCCGAGGAGGTCCAGAAGCGGCTGCAGGAGAAGAGCTACCGCATCGTCGACGCCATCGAGGTCATCGGAGGCACCAACGTGCAATGGGCGCATGACCCGGTGACCGACCGTGACATCATCATCGAGATCAACCCGCGCACCTCGCGCTCGTCCGCCCTCGCCTCCAAGGCCACGGGCTTCCCCATCGCCCTCATCTCCGCGATGCTCGCAAGCGGCCTCACCCTCGACGAGATTCCCTGTGGGAAGTACGGCACGCTCGACAAGTACTACCCGGATGGCGACTACGTCGTCATCAAGTTCGCCCGCTGGGCGTTCGAGAAGTTCAAGGGCGTCTCCGACCGTCTCGGCACGCAGATGCGCGCCGTCGGGGAGGTCATGTCCATCGGCAAGACCTACAAGGAGGCCTTCCAGAAGGCCATACGTTCCCTCGAGAAGAACCGCTACGGACTCGGGTTCGTGAAGGATTTCCATGAGAAGACCGCCGAGGAGCTCGTGCGTCTGCTCGCCTATCCGACCCCCGACCGTCAGTTCATCATGTACGAGGCGCTCCGGAAGGGCGTGACGGTCGACGAGCTCCACAACCTCACGAAGATCAAGAAGTGGTTCATCGAGCAGATGGCGGAGCTCGTCGAGGAGGAGGAGCACATCATCACGTTCGCCGCACAGCATCCCACGCAGATGCTCCCGGTAGACATGCTGAAGAGCGCGAAGGCCGACGGGTTCTCCGACCGCTATCTCGCAGGACTGCTCAACATCCCCGAGACCTCGGTGCGCAAGGCACGCACGGAAGCGGGCATCGTCGAGGGATGGCACGGCGTCCATGTGAGCTCCACCCAGGATTCCGCATACTACTACTCCACCTACAACGCTCCCGACGACAGCCCCTCCTCCGACAACCGCAAGATCATGATCCTCGGCGGTGGCCCCAACCGCATCGGGCAGGGCATCGAGTTCGACTATTGCTGCGTCCATGCGGCACTCGCACTCAAGAAGCTCGGGTTCGAGACCATCATCGTCAACTGCAACCCCGAGACCGTCTCGACCGACTACGACACCTCCGACAAGCTGTACTTCGAACCGCTCACGGCCGAGGACGTCCTCAGCATCTACGAGAAGGAGAAACCGCTCGGCATCATCGCCCAGTTCGGTGGACAGACCCCGCTCAACCTCGCCTCGGAGCTCGAGCAGGCAGGTGTCAACATCCTCGGTACGAGTCCGGAGATCATCGACCTGGCCGAGGACCGTGACCGGTTCCGCGCCGTCATGGACGGTCTCGGCATCCCGATGCCCGAAGCGGGCATGGCGGTGACCGTGGACGAGGCGTTGGATTGCGCGCACAGGATCGGCTACCCGGTCATGGTCCGGCCGAGCTACGTGCTCGGTGGCCGCGGGATGGAGGTCGTCTACGATGATGCCAACCTGCGCGACTACATGGCAGCCGCCATCGGCGTGACCCCCGACCGACCGATCCTCATCGACCGTTTCCTACAGCATGCGCTCGAGTGCGAGGCGGACGCGATCTGCGACGGCGTGCATGCCTTCGTTCCGGCGGTCATGGAACACATCGAGCTCGCCGGCATCCACTCCGGCGACTCGGCCTGCATCCTCCCCTCGCTCAACATCTCCGACGAGCATCTCGCGACCATCAAGGAATACACGCGCAAGATCGCGGAGTCGCTGCATGTCTGCGGCCTCATGAACATCCAGTACGCCATCGAGAACGACAGGATCTACGTCCTCGAGGCGAACCCGCGTGCCAGCCGTACCGTCCCGCTCGTCTCCAAGGTCTGCGGCATCCAGATGGTCCAGGTCGCGACCGATGTCATCACCGGCGACCTGACCGGTCGCCCCTCGCCCGTCGGCGACCTGCATGAGGCGGTGTACCCGCACTACGGTGTCAAGGAAGCGGTGTTCCCCTTCAACATGTTCCCCGAGGTCGACCCGATCCTCGGGCCCGAGATGCGTTCGACCGGCGAGGTGCTCGGCTTGGCGGACACCTTCGGCGAGGCGTTCTTCAAGGCGGAGGAGGCCACGCAGACACCGTTGCCGCTCGAGGGCACCGCGCTGATCACGGTCAACGACCGCGACAAGGCAGAGGCCGTCGAGGTGGCACGCGAGCTGGACAAGGCCGGCCTCAGGATCGTCGCGACCGCCGGCACATGCCAGCAGATCAGGGAGGCGGGCATCCCGGCCGAACCCATCCTCAAGATCTACGAGGGCCGTCCGAACCTCATCGATGCCATCACGAACAACGAGGTGGACCTCGTCATCAACACACCGGCCCCTGCCGGTGAAAGCCACGTCGATGACAGCTACATCCGCAAGACCGCGATCAAGGCCCATGTGCCTTATGTGACGACACTTGCAGCCGCCCGCGCGAGCGCACTGGGCATCCAGGCAGTCAAGAAAGCGAACGGCTCGGATGTGAAGTCCCTGCAGAACATCCACGCTGACATCAGGTAGGCTAGACCCCGCGAAGGAAGAGGCGGCTCCACCAGCACAGGGAAACCTGTCGATGATGGAGCCGCCTCCTTGACCGACCGCGAACGGCAAACGGGGCTGGGACAGCGGGG
>OMSY01000116.1 GCA_900313875.1 uncultured Actinomycetes bacterium | reverse complement strand
CTTCGACAACGTGGTGACCTATGCGGACCGGTACATCGAGGCGGGTGGTGATTCGCAGGACGTGCAGGTCGACCGGGCGATGGCCTACCATTATCTCGGCGACGACGACAAGGCCATCAGCAACATGAAGAGGCTGTGCAGGAACGATTCGGACAACGCCTCACTGTGGCAGCAGCTTGGAGCGCTCTGTCAGGCGACTGGCGATACCGACGGCGCTGCGGATGCCTATGGCAAGGCGGTGGATATCACCAAGGCGGCTTGCGAGAGCGACCCGACCAACTGGCAGGGATGGTACAGCCTTGGCATGCTCTATCAGCAGATGGGTGACAAGGACCAGGCGAAGGACGCGTACGGCAAGGCCATCGAGAACTGCAGTGACGAGAACACCAAGGCGACCCTCAACCAGATCGTCTCCGGCCTCTCGTCGTAAGGACCCGGTGGGGCGGCATCGCCTCCCCGCCATCGAGCATCTTGAAGTGATGCAGCATGTTCGGGATAAACGGCTTCGAGTTCCTCATCATCTTCCTCTTCGCTTTCCTGGTGTTCGGCCCGGAGAGGCTCCCGGCCATCGGCAGGGTCATCGGCCGTGCCATCAGGCAGTTCAGGCGGACCCGGGACGAGGTGAGCGACCTCATCCGCGATGAGGTCATCGGCACCGACGAGGACCCCGAGTCGGTGAAGGAGACGTTCCGTGATATCGAGCGCATGCTCGAGGGGCCATCGGATGGTCGGGACGGGGGAGGACGAAGATGAGCCGCGCCCGTCATTCCGCCCCGATCGGTCCTGCACGCATGTCCCTCACCGACCATCTCGGTGAGCTGAGGCGCCGTCTCATCATCATCTTCGCCTCGTTGCTCGTGGCGGCGACCGTCCTCTACTTCATCACCCCGCAGCTCATCGAGTTCCTGATCGAGCCCGTCCGCGCACATCTGCCGGAAGGCGGGCTCGTCATCCTCGACCCGCTCGGTGGGTTCACCGTGCGTTTCAAGACGGCGTTCTTCGCGGCCTGCTTCGTCTGTGCGCCTCTCGTGCTCTGGCAGGTCCTCGCGTTCCTCATGCCGGCGTTGGAACCCGCCGAGCGCAAGTGGTTCCTGCCGACGTTCCTCATCGGCGTTCTCCTCTTCTGCTTCGGGCTCGTCTTCTGCTATCTCGTCATCCTCGACCCGGCTTTCGGCTGGATGTTGTCCCAGACCGATGTGGTGGCACTGGCCCTGGCGGATGCGAGCATGTACCTCAGGCTCATCATGGGGCTCGAGATCGGCTTCGGCATCGCGTTCGAGATACCGCTTCTCGTGTTCTTCCTCATCATCTTCGGCGTGGTACCTTACCGTGTGTTCCGGCGACAGTGGAGAATCATCTATCTTGTCATGATGATATTCTCTGCTATGGTTACCCCTGATGCCTCTCCGGTGACCATGATGCTGCTCTTCGCCGCGTTGGTCGGTCTGTACGAGATCGCCCTGCTTCTCGCACGGGTCATGCTGAGGCGCAGGATCCGTGCCTCCTCGGAGGATGGGGAGGAGCGCATGCAGGCCGCCGAGGAAGCGGGCATACGCCTCACGGAGGGTCCCGAAACCAAGGGAAAGGAGTGAAGGGCATGCATGAGATGGCGCTGATGGAAAGCGTGCTCGATACCGTTGAGAGCTCCGCAGAGCAGGCCGGGGCGCTCAAGGTGGTCAAGGTCTCCCTTTCCGTGGGTGAGATGACCGAGGCGATCGCGGAGGCGCTCGAGTTCGCGTTCGAGGCCCTCACCGATGGCACGATCATGGAGGGTGCGGAGCTTGCGATCACCTATATCACGCCAAGGTCGCGCTGCTCTGCCTGTGGCAACGAGTTCGAGCACGACCGTTTCCACATCATCTGCCCGCGATGCGGTTCGGTGAACACCAGGTTGCTTGCGGGCAGGGAACTGTACATCGACTCCATCGAGGTCGACATGCCGGATGAGGACGGGGCCTGACGGACCGTTCGCGACGGGCTGAGCCGGGGGTGTCCGGTCATGATGATCGGCCATGGCCTGGTGACCCGTGTCCGGCGCTGTCCCGCGAGGTGGTTTCCCAGACAAGGAGCAGACATGCAGATTGACATCGCAAAACCGATTCTCGACAAGAACGACCGCGCGGCGCAGCGGAACCGGGAACGCCTCATCGAGCATGGCGTGTTCGTGGTCGACCTGCTCGCCTCCCCCGGTGCGGGCAAGACCTCCACGATCCTCGCGACGATCGAGGCGCTGAGGGACACCTATCGCATCGCCGTCATCGAGGGGGACATCGCCTCGACCGTGGATTCCGAGAAGATCAAGGAGCAGGATATCCCCGCCGTCCAGGTCAACACCGGCGGGGCTTGCCATCTCGAGAGCGAGATGATCAGGCGCGCACTCGACGCCCTCGACCTCGACGAGCTCGACCTCATCATCATCGAGAACGTCGGCAACCTCGTCTGCCCGACCGACTTCTACCTCGGCGAGGACCTCAAGGTCATGATCCTCTCGGTTCCCGAGGGTGACGACAAACCGCTCAAGTACCCGGGCATCTTCCAGGTCGCCTCGGCTGTCATCCTCAACAAGGTCGACACGATGCCGGTCTTCGATTTCAACGAGAACGCGTTCCGCGAGGCGGTCGGGCAGCTCAATCCCACGGCTCCGATCTTCCCCATCGCTGCGACGAAGGGACAGGGTGTCCAGGCATGGACCGAGTGGCTTTCCGCTCAGGTCGAAGCCCGTCGTGCAGAGGCAGCGGAGTAGGGAGAGGCCTGTCCTGTGAAGCTTGTCGTAACAGAGAAGAACATCGCCGCGCAGAAGATCTCGCAGTTCCTGGGAGCGGGCAGGCCCAAGAACGACAAGGTCTACACGATCCCGGTCTACCGTTTCACCCGCGAGGGGGAGGATTGGGTCGCCATCGGTCTCAAGGGGCATATCCTCGGGGCCGACTTCCCCGCGCAGCTGACCTACCACAAGAAGTCCGG
>OMSY01000150.1 GCA_900313875.1 uncultured Actinomycetes bacterium | reverse complement strand
CGGCACGATGTCGGATGTTCTGCGCCCTGCGGGAATCCTGACGCATCGAGTCGTCCGCACGGGTACCGCAGTAGGGGCAGATGGACCACTCCTGCTCGAGGGTGTGGCCGCAGTGCCCGCACTGGTTGCGCAGACGCGTATGGCAGTTGGGACAGAGCACGTAGTCGCGGACGGTGGGATAGCCGCATTGCGGGCATTCCCCATAGTCCATCAGCTCCCGCTGCTGCAGGAGCAGGGAGATGTTCTGCTCCTCGCGGTCCGAGGCGTACAGCGGCGGACGCATCATGGCATAGATCATGGCGCCCACGAAGGGTATGAGGGCGACGATACCCCAGACGTTGGAGTTCGTGCCACGTAGATAACTGTCACGGATGACCCAGATGATGGAAAGCACGTACAGCAAGGCCACGAATATCAGGATCATCACCAGTACGAAGCGGACCTGTGGTGTGATCAGCTGCGAGAAGATATCGCTCATGCCGTTCCCAACCCCCTATCGATCGGATGCGCTTACAGGGTGCGCTTACGCGATTCTAGCAAAAACACGTCTGCGAGTATCTGATGCCCTGGAACTTTCAGTTGAACAATCCCTTTATCTCCCCTGCAAGGGTTATCGAACCCGTGGCGACCACGGGAGCCGCACCATCCACGAGAAGCGCCTGAAGCGCCTCACCCGGCGAGGGGAAGACCTGCGGGTCCACCCCCGTGCGCCCGCGCACGAGCACGGCAAGCTCGCCGGGCGACAGGGCCCGGGGCGAGGAGGTGCAGGTGACAGCGACATGCCCCACATGCGGAACGAGCGCATCGACGATGCCTTCCGCATCCTTGTCGGACAGCACGGCAAGGAGGAGCGTCGGTCGCCTTTCCCCATCGAAACGTCGCTCTATGGCATCTGCGAGCACGCAGGCCCCCTGCGGGTTGTGCGCGGCGTCGATGATCAGGGGTGGGTCGTCCTGCAGCTGTTCGAAGCGTCCCGGGAAGCGGACATGCATCAGGGCATCATGGATACAGGACCGGTCGAGGGCCCTGCCAAGACAGCATTCCGCCGAGGCGACCGCACATGCGACGTTCTCCGCCTGATACGCAGGTGCATGGGGCAGGAGGAGGCCTTCGTAGAGGCCATGATATCCTTGCACATCGACCTCAAGCCCCTCGGACGTGCCGCGCGAACGGAAATGCGCCTGCAGCTCATCGGGCACCTCGATGAAGGATGGTGCATCGAAGGGGCTCACCGTCCTGACCTGGGCATGCACGGACTCTGCGCGCTCATAGAAGACCGCGCGCGTATCGGTGCAACGGGGACCGAGCACCGCGGCGCTCGCAGGCTTGATGATGGCGGCCTTTTCCCGCGCGATGTCCCATTCCGTCTCACCGAGGATCCCCTGATGGTCGAGACCGATGCCGCAGACCGTGGCGACCGCGGGGTCCACGATGCTCGTCGCATCCCAGCGACCTCCAAGCCCCACCTCGAGGACGGCGAAATCGACCTGCTCCCACGCGAAGACCAGGAGTGCCATGGCGGTGAGGTACTCGAACTCGGTGAACGTGCGGCCATCATCGACCTGGAGGACCTTCTCGCGCCGTTCATCGTACCGCAGCCGCTCCCCTGCACCTTCGGGACACACCTCGGCAGACAGGCGCGATGCGACCGCCCTCACCTCGTCCACTGCACGGGTGAAGGTCCTGTGGGAGATGACGGCCCCGTTCACCTCGAACCGTTCGGGATATTCGACCAGATGGGGGGAGGTGTACAGCCCGACCCTGAACCCCTCGGCATGGAGAAGCGCCGCGAGCAGACGCGCGGTCGAGCTCTTCCCATTCGTGCCCGCCACCTGCAGGCACCCGTATCCGTCCTGCGGTTCACCGAGGGCATCGACGAGGCGCCCTATCCCCTCGAGCGATGGGTCGATCCCGAACCTGAGGGCAGACGAGAGGAACCCCACCGCATCACGGTAGGATTCCTCCTGAAGATACCCGGACCTGTCGGCTCCGTCGGTCACGAAAGGCTCTCGAGCTGCTCGACGATGATGGCAAGCTCGTTCTCGAGACCCGCCTTCTTCGCGCGGTCCTTGTCGATGACCGCCTGGGCGGCCTTGGCGAGGTACCCAGGGTTCTCGAGCTTCTTGGAGACCTTCGCGAGGTCCTTCTCGACGGCCTTGCGCTGCTTGGTGAGACGGTCGCGCTCCTGCTCGAAATCGACGAGGCTGGCAAGCTCGATGAACACCTCGGTGTCATCCACAAGGGAGACGATGGACCCCTCGGGCTTCGCGCGGTCCTCCGAGATCCCCGTCACGGCAACCTTGCCCATCTCCGAGATCAAAGGGCAGAGAGCCTCGAGCACCGGAACGTCCGCAGCAGGGGTCTTGAGACCGATGGCGACCTCCTGCTTGGGCGACAGACGATAGCGGGCGCGTACGTTCCTGACACTGCCGATGATGCCGCAGACGAGACCGACCGCATGCTCGGCGTCCTGGTCGACGAACCCTGCGAGCTTGTCGGCATCGGGCCAGGCGGCGACCATGAGCGAGGGCGCGGTGTCCCCGGTGGGCAGCGACTGCCAGATCTCCTCGGTCACGAAGGGCATGAACGGATGGAGCAGGCGCAAGGCATTGTCGAGGATGAAGACCAGGTTCGCCTGCGTGCGTGCACGCTCCTCCGCGTCATCGCCATACAGACGCGTCTTGGCGAACTCGACGTACCAATCGCAGAACTCGTTCCAGAAGAAACCGTAGAGCTCATGGGCGATCTCGTTGAAGGCGAACGTCCCGAACCCGTCCTCGACCTTGCGCACGAGCTGTGCGAGCCGTGAGAGGATCCAACGGTCGACGATGTCCGTGGCGACGGGTTCCGCAGGTTCGTAGCCCTCCAGGTTCATCTGCACGAAGCGCGCAGCGTTCCAGATCTTGGTGATGAAGGCACGGTCGTTCTCTATCTGCTTGGGGTCGAGCTTGAAACTCTGGGCACCCGTGACACGGGAGGCGAGATGGAAACGCATCGCATCCGCACCGTAGGTGTCGATGAGGTCGAGCGGGTCGATGCCGTTGCCCTTGGACTTGGACATACGGTCCCCGTTCTTGTCGAGCACGGTGGGATGGTAGATGACATCCTCGAAGGGGATCTCGTCGAGCAGGTCGACGGAGCTCATGATCATGTGGGCGACCCAGAGGAACATGATGTCCGGCGCGGTGGAGAGCACCTGGGTCGGATAGTATCTCCTGAGCTCCTCCTCGGCCTCTCCCCCTTCGAGCCAACCCATCGTGGCAAAGGGCCAGAGCTGCGAGGAGAACCAGGTGTCGAGCACGTCCTCATCCTGACGGAGCGCTGCGCCGCATTCGGGACAGGTGTCGATCTCGTCAGCCGACGCGCCCTCCCATCCACAGGAATCACAGTAGTAGACGGGGATCCGATGACCCCACCAGAGCTGACGCGAGATGCACCAGTCCCGGATGTTCTCGAGCCAGTTGTAGTACGTGGTATCCCAGCGCTCGGGGGTGAAGGAGACCTTGCCCGAACGGACCGCCTCGATACCGAGACGGGCGAAGGGCTCCATCTTGACGAACCACTGGTCGGAGAGCCAGGGCTCGACGACGGTCCCGCAGCGGTAGCAGTGACCGGGCTGGTGCTCGTGCTCGTCCACATGGTCGAGGAGCCCCTGCTCCTCGAACCGCTTGACCACGAGGTCGCGTGCCTCGTAACGGTCGAGACCGGTGAACTCCCCGAACCCCTCGGCGATGGTCGCATCCTCGTTGAGGATGTTGACCTGGGGCAGGTCATGACGCAGGCCGACCTCGAAGTCGTTGGGGTCGTGTGCCGGTGTGATCTTGACCATACCGGTACCGAAGCTGCTGTCGACGTACTCGTCGGCGATGATGGGGATCTCGCGGTCGACGAGCGGGAGCATGACGGTCTTCCCGACGAGGTCCCGGTACCGGTCGTCATCGGGGTTCACGGCGACGGCGGTATCGCCGAGCATCGTCTCGGGACGTGTGGTCGCGATCACGATGTAGGTGCGGTCCCCGACCGGCTCGGTGAGCGGGTAACGCAGGTGCCACAGATGACCGGCCTCGGGCTGCTCCTCGTGCTCGACCTCGATGTCGGAAAGCGCGGTGGTGCAGCGGGGGCACCAGTTGATGATGCGGTTCCCGCGGTAGATGAGCCCACGGTCGTACCAGTTCACGAAGAGATGCCTGATGGCGTTCTGGTACTCGGGGGACATGGTGAACTTCTCATCATCGTAGTCACAGGAGCATCCCATGGCCTTGAACTGGCTGATGATCGT
>OMSY01000113.1 GCA_900313875.1 uncultured Actinomycetes bacterium | reverse complement strand
TCATCGGGTCTAGTTGGCGAGACTCTTCTTGTACCCGGCCATCACATCCTGAAATGCGGGAACCGAAGTCGCGATGATCTGCGTGGCGAGGATGGCGGCGTTCTTGGCACCGCCGATGGCGACCGTCGCCACCGGCACGCCCGTGGGCATCTGCACGATGGAAAGCAGGGAGTCCATACCCCCCAGGTCGCTCGTCCTCATCGGGACGCCGATGACCGGAAGCGTCGTGTACGAGGCGACGACACCTGGAAGAGCGGCAGCCTTCCCTGCACCGGCGATGATCACCTTCATGCCACGGTCCGCGGCCGTGCTGCTCCATTCGCACACCTTGGCAGGACTCCGATGCGCGCTGGCGATGACGATCTCGAACGGCACGCCGAACGCGTTGAGCTGGTCCTCGCAGCTCTCCATCATCGGCAGGTCATGTTCTGACCCTAGGATGATGCCGACAAGCGGTGTCTGTGCCATGTCCTCCACTCACTCTCCTCCATGATGCCAACCGTTTTCATTGTATATCGGGGCACGAAGACGAACATATCCGAATCGACCTTGAAAGCAAATCGAAACATGGGCGCCCCCCGAACCGCCGAACCTGTCCCTCAGGCCGCCTCCCCGACACCCAGCGACAGCCCGCAGGACTCACTGCAGCGCCCCAGGATACGTATGTTCTCGTTCATACTGCGATAACAGAGCAAGACGACGACGAGGTCCACGAAGAAGCAAGCGTAGCACGCCCAAGGCGTGATGAACAGGAACACCACCGCGAGAAACGTCGTCACGGCACTCACGACAAGGGAAATGGCCTCCGCCCGCATGATTGCGAGGAAGCTGTAGAGGAGCTTGGTGAAATCGTCGCCCTGGACCTGATCGGCCCGCTGCAATATCGATGTGAGCACCGGGCGGTCGAACAGCGGCATGTGCCGCGCATCGCTCGAGCGCCTGAGCCGGTCGAACTGCTTGCTCCTCAGGGTAGCGACCATGATACCCACGATGACGATCATCCCGACGAAGCAGCTGAGGTAGATGACAGCGGCGCTCACGCTGTTCGGATAGGTTGCCATCAGCGATGTCGTCTTGGGGAACAGGATGATGAAGAACATGAGGATGAAATGCCCGAACACATCGTAGTTCCCTGCCTCATATTCGGTTTGCGCAAACGTCCTCGCATGTTCAGCCCACACCTGACCGAGGGCGAGGTAGCTGATGAACAGCGACGTGAAGGGCACGAACAGCGTCTGCGCATCGGCAAGGGTGAACTCCTGCACGGCAGGCACCGCGATCTCGAGTGCAAGCAGCGTGATCGCAATGGCGACGACGGCATCGAAGAACGCGATGAGGCGTGACCCGAGACGCTGCCATCGTGCCTTGTTGCGCGACCGGACGCCTTCGAGGCTCGCCTGGATGACCTCGCCCTTCGTGTAGCTTCCCTCAGGGGTCACCACGCGGATGACGAACCCCTCCCCCTCGGGCTCGGAACCGGCCCCGTCATCCTCATGTCGCTCCAAGTCCCGCACCACCTTGTCGGTAGCCGCATCGATATCAGGGGTGTCCATCTCGCTTCCCATCCTTTTCAACCACGGAACCCGTGCAGAGAGCAAGGATACCAAGCCCTCGGGCGCACACCTCCGGTCCCGATTTCCCGTTTCTTGCCATTTTCCCATGAAAACGCCCGCTTACCTATATACTGTTCGTGAATCCGATGCCGTTCAGAGGAGTGGAGACATGAAGGGAATCATCGTCATCCTTGTAGTGGTCGTTCTGGTGGTGGGCTTCTTCGCCACCTACTACAATCGGTTCATCACGCTCCGCAACCGTGTCGACAACGCCTGGGCGCAGATCGACGTGCAGCTGCAGCGGAGGCTCGACCTCATCCCCAACCTCATCGAGACCGTAAAGGGGTATGCCGCCCACGAGGCGTCGACCCTGCAGAGCGTGACCGATGCACGCGCTGCAGCAATGGGCGCAAGCACGCTCGAAGGCAAGATGCAGGCGGAGAATGTTCTCTCGGATACGCTGAAATCACTGTTCGCGGTATCCGAGGCATATCCCGACCTCAAGGCCAACCAGAACTTTCTCCAGCTCCAGCACGAGCTCACCGAGACCGAGGACAAGATCTCGATCATGCGCCAGTCCTACAACGACACCGTCATGATGTTCAACAACGCCATCCAGCGCTTCCCCGGCAACATCATCGCCTCGACCTTCGGCTTCAAGGCCCGTCAGAGCTTCCAGACCGACAACCCCGCGGTAGCCGAGCCGCCCAAGGTCGTCTTCGAGAGTTGATACCGTTCAAGGAACGACAGAAAGCCCACGGACCCGGCGCCCGTGGGCTTTTTCATCTGCAGCACGAAGAGGCGGGGGACGGTGTGGGAAACCGGGCAGGCCCCAACGGCCGTTGGGTGAAACGAGGGGCCCGACCCCCGTTCCGATCAGGAAGCCGCCACCGTCCACGGTGTAACCGTCCGGGTCGGGGAGCCCGCCCCCGTTCCGGTCAGGAAGCCGCCACCGCCATGTCGGCAACGGGACTCGTCCCGCCACCGAAGCCCTTGCCGATGTCGCCAACACCCCCTAGGGCCTCGATGGCCTGGGCGAACAGCTCGGCTGACGTCGGACCATCGACAGTCGGCACGCACCAGGCACGCGCCCGCGATGCCAGCTCACCCTGCAGCGCTTCGGGCGCCCTGGCCTCAAGGTCCCCCAGCACCTGGGTATCGATACCGAACACCTCAGCAGCGATGACGATGCCCGCCCAGTCCTCGTCTGAGAACCCATCGGGAAGCCCGTCCTCAGTGGACAAGTCGCCCAACCAGCGCTCGAGCGCGAGCAACCGCACCTGCAGGTCTGCAGCCTCCTCGCTACGACGGCGCATCATGAGCCCGAAGAGCATGATGATGACCGCGTCCAATATGCTGACACCGGTCGCGATCTCGAGATAGAGGCTCTCGTATCCGAGGGCGAAGGGAAGGAAGATGGCAAGCGAGGCGATGAGGAGCGCACCGCCGAGGATGAGAAGCACCCTGCGCCCGGAAGACCCCGTCGACTCGAAGAAACCCCGTCGCTCGGAGATGGCCTTCACGCTGCCGCGCCAATCGCCGAGCAACTCCTCCAGTTCCTCGGGATGCGTCTCGCCCCAGCTGCGTAGCTGCTCCGGGCTGCACGTATCCCCGCCTTCAGCCGCCCGTGCGAGAAGCGCGTAGGCGCGCACGTCGATGGGGTCCTCCATCTGCGCTGCAGCCTCGGGATGCAGGACGAGCGTGCAGCTCCCCGCACCCGGGTCACGGCGCACCTCGTCGGTTCCGTCCTCCTGGCATAGGCTCACGACACCAAGCTGCGACAGCCGCATGAGCCCGGCCACGAAGCATCTGGCATCGACCTCGCCCCAGCTCCAGACCTCGCCCATCACGACCGGATGGTCACGTGAGGGGATCTCCTTGCAATACCTCTCATGATAATCAGGTACGTACTGACGACCCCACCTGAAGAAGGCGACGAGCGCGAATGCAAGGACAATCGCATCGATGAGGTACATGGTGATTCCCGCACCCTTGCGTCGCAGGTCCGACTTGATGCGCATCTGACTGGTCTCATCGGCCCATTTGTCCTGTTCCTCGAGAATCTCGTCAAGATGCTTGACGGTCGAAGGCGTCTTGCCGCTCAACCACTCCACCGGGAAGGTCGCACGAGCCTCGCCATACTCGCCCATCGCGATCTTCGAACGCTCGATATGGATCACCCCAGCATCATCGGTCCAGACCGAGCCGTAGATGCCGCCTTGGTCCCACCCATGAACGTTGGTCCCGTCCCCACCGGTGATGACCTGCGCACCTGCGGGAACCGGCAAGGTGATGTTGACGTCGACGTTCCTGAAGACGACGTTGTGGTTGCCGGCGATGTACATCCAGTACATCTCACCGGTGTCCGCATGCGCATCGACCATGTCGAGCGCACGGTATCTGATGCGGTAGGTCGCCACCGTGTCCTGCTTGTCGAAGAACAGGTACAGCTTGGCATCAGGGCCGCGACGCCTGGTCTCCGAATACTTCACGTAATAGGTGTTGGCGACACGCGCACTGCGGTCCTTGATGGCTGCCTCGTCCTCCGTGGGGACAAGAGGCGTCTCGTTACCCGCCCCGTCGACCTCGGACACACCATCGATGACATAGTTCCCCTGCTTGTTGTCCCCCATGGGGAAGTCCCAATAGATATAGTCCGTCCTACCATCGAAGGTGATGGTCCGGGTATCGACGACCTTGATGACCCCATCGCTGCCCACGGTCGCATCGATGGAAATGGGGCCGATCTTGTAGCTCCTTGCAGAAGCGGTGGACGGTATCGACAGCCACGCCATCGCACACAGGAGCACCGCGAACAGCAGGGGACAAACCGCCCGCACATGGCAGTCCCGCACCGACCTCACTTGCATGAACGACTCCCCTCGTAGAATTCTGTGTGACAGAATAACAGTTCGCCCCTTTACCCGCGAGTTACCAAACGGTATCATGACAACTCGCATGAGACCCGGATATAATGGGAAAGCACGCTCATGCAATGATGGAGAGCTGACCGAGTGGCCGAAGGTGCTCGCCTGCTAAGCGAGTAGGGGACTCAAATCCCCTCTGGGGTTCAAATCCCCAGCTCTCCGCCAGAACACACCGATGCCCGCATAAGCGGGCATCGTCTCTTTCGTAGGGACGGGGACCCTGAGATGGAAGCCAGCCCGTTCCGCTTCCACAGAATGGAACGGAACCAATTCCGAACCCGCACAAGCGGATACCTCCCTTTCGGCGCGACGACCTCCCGCTCGTACACCTTTCAGCAGCTTCTCACGGCACTTCGATTTGACATCGGAACTTGAGAGTGCCATCATTGCGTTTGCTCGGATGAGCGATGCGCCATTACCTCAGCTGGATAGAGGGACTGACTACGAATCAGTACGTCATAGGTTCGAATCCTATATGGCGCACCATCGACTACTCGCAGGTAGACGGTCGCAACCGTCTACCTGTTCTGTTTTCACCGACACCGTGACCCTTGCGACCTCGTCCCCGGCCGGTGCGGAAATGGGTTGCGGGCGGAACGGGACAGTCCCTGCTCCACCCGCAGCAGCCGGCTCCACAGCGTGAAACCTCCATGGCAACAGGACGAAGGTCGTTTCCCAGACTCACCGTGCGGCGTCGGTCGGACCCTCGCTCGCGGCAAGGCTCGCAGCCTCTGCCGGAGTCTCCTCTGCAGATGGAGTCGGGCTCTCCGACACCTCGGGCTCCTCGGAAGGGGCAGGCTCGTCCATGCGCGTGCCGACGGGCGTGGCCGCCTTGTCATCGGAAAGCTTCACGAGCTTGACGGCCTTCTTGTCCTTGCCCTCCCCCTCGGTCAGCTTGAGCTGCAATGCATCCCCATGCCGCGAGAACGCGTAGGAGCACGACCCGGTCTTCTCGCCTACCTTGAACACGATGGTGTGCTTGGAGGGGTCCATCGTGTAATCATAGGCAACCCCATCGGGTAACTTGAGCTGCTTCGAGTCGAACACGCAGGTGACATCCTCGTTCAGGAGCTGCCACTCACCTTGGATCGTCTGCGCGGCATCGCCCTCGGCGAAACGGGTCAGCATCCCCTGTGCGGCAATGACCCCCAGGGCAAGGATCGCGAGGATGCCAAGCAGGACACCCGCGGCACGGAGCTTCGGTCGCTTGGGCGTCTTGCGGGCGCTCTTTCTCGGCCCTCGTCCGGGTCCCGAGGCAGGGGAGCCATCACGCACGTGCTCCTCGTCAGAGGCTTGCCCGCGCCCTCCTGACAAGTGCGCACCATCCGAAGCACCAAAACCCGATGGGCGCCTGCGCCTTCGAGAAGGCTTCCGTGCCGAAGCGGCCTGTCCCTCTTCGCGCGACATCAGGTCTTCCGGCTACCTGGGGGAAATCGTCTCGACACCCATGTAGGGCACGAGCACGTCCGGCACCCTGATCGAACCATCGGCCTGCTGATAGTTCTCGATGACGGCCGCCATCGTACGGCCGACCGCAAGCCCCGACCCGTTGAGGGTGTGCACGAAGCGGTTGCCCTTGAAGCTGTCAGGGTCCTTGTAACGGATATTGGCACGTCGCGCCTGGAAATCCTCGCAATTGGAGCAGGACGAGATCTCCTTGTAATCCCCATACGAGGGAAGCCAGACCTCGATGTCGTACGTCTGAGCCGCTGAGAACCCGATATCGCCGGTGCAAAGGTTGACCACGCGGTACGGAAGCTCGAGCAACTGCAGGATCCTCTCGGCCGAGGCGGTCATGGACTCGAGCTCGGCATAGGACTCCTCGGGCTTGGCGAACTTGACCATCTCCACCTTGTCGAACTGATGGACCCGGATGAGGCCGCGCGTGTCCCTGCCAGCGCTGCCGGCCTCCTCCCTGAAGCAGGGAGTGAAGGCGCAGTACCACAGGGGAAGGTCCTCGACCGACAGGATCTCGTCACGATGGATGTTGGTGAGCACCACCTCTGCCGTGGGGATGAGGTACATGCCCTCCCGCGTCTTGAACAGATCCTCCTCGAACTTGGGCAGCTGGCCCGTGCCGGTGAGGGTCTCGACGTTGGCCATGTACGGCGGCCACCATTCCTTGAAGCCCGACTCGACATGGGTGTCTATCATGAAGTTGATGAGAGCGCGCTCGAGACGGGCACCGAGCCCCCCGAGAAGGGTGAACCGCGAGCCGGCAAGCTTGACCGCGCGCTCGAAATCGATGATCCCGAGCTCGGGGCCCAGGTCCCAGTGCGGCTTCATCTCGAAATCGAACTCACGTGGGATGCCCCAACGGCGCACCTCAGGATTGTCGTTCTCGTCATCGCCCACGGGGCAACCGGCTCCGGGGATGTTCGGGATGGCAAGCAGGAGCTCATCGAACCTGGCCTGGACGCGGTCGCGCTCCTCGGAAATCCCCTCGATACGGTCGTTGATGGCGCGCACGTCGGCTTTCGCCTGGTCGGCAGCATCCTTGTCGCCTGCCTTCATGAGCTTGCCGATCTCCTTGCTCCTCGCATTGCGCTCGGCCTGGAGACGCTCGACCTCGGAAATCAGCGAACGACGGTTGGCATCGAGTTCCTTGAAACGACCGATGTCCCACATGGCATGACGGTTCCTGAGCGCCTCGGTGACAAGCTCCTCGTTCTCGCGGATGAATCGTGCGTCAAGCATGGGCACCTCCGATGAAGGGTTGGTTCGACTGTTCCCGTCGGCCGCACATCAGGGCATGACGGCGATACTTGTGGATTATAGCGTGTGCGCGCAGCACCTTGACGGTTCTGACTGACATTTGCGATAGAATGCGGGGAATCCAGCATATGGAACATCTTGGAACGGCGGAACCGACACCGCACACACGCCGAT
>OMSY01000110.1 GCA_900313875.1 uncultured Actinomycetes bacterium | reverse complement strand
TCCGGGTGCGGTCTTCTGGATGTGGCTCATGGCCCTCATCGGCAGCGCCTCGGCGTTCATCGAATCGACGCTGGCCCAGATATGGAAGGTCCGTGGCAAGGAAGGCGAGTTCCGCGGCGGTCCTGCGTACTACATCCAGCAGGCGCTCGGCAAGCGCTGGCTCGGTGTCCTGTTCGCCATCTCGCTCATCCTCTGCTTCGCGCTCGGTTTCAACGGCCTGCAGACCTATAACATGAGCTCGTCGCTGGCGTATTACATCCCCGGGTACAACGACTCGATGGCACCCATGGCACTCGGCATCCTGCTCGCCGTGCTCGTCGGCTTCTGCCTCTTCGGCGGCGCGCACCGCATCAGCTTCCTGACCTCCATCATCGTCCCCGTCATGGCGGTCGGCTATCTCCTGCTTGCGCTCATCCTCACGTTCATGAACATCACCGAGCTCCCGCAGGTCTTCGGGCTCATCTTCAGCGAGGCCTTCGATTTCCACTCCATCGTCGGTGGTTTCGCTGGCTCGATGGTCGTCCAGGGTATCAAACGAGGCCTGTTCTCCAACGAGGCCGGTATGGGTTCCGCTCCCAACGCCGCTGCTTCCGCAAGCGTCTCCCACCCCGTGAAGCAGGGTCTCGTGCAGACGCTCTCCGTCTTCATCGACACGATCGTCATCTGCTCCTGCTCGGCGATCATGCTCATGTTCTTCGTGAAGGACAACGCCGGCCTCATCGTGTGGGGCGGGGCTGGCAGCGATGTCGCGATCAGCAACATGGTGCTCGTGCAGCAGGCCATGCTCGACGGTTTCGGCCCCCTCGGCATCCATTTCATGACCGTCGCCATCTTCGCGTTCGCGTTCTCGAGCATCATCGGCAACTACTTCTATGCCGAGAGCAACATCAGGTTCATTTCAAAGAACCCTGTGCTGCTCGCGGTCTTCCGTGTCCTGTGCTGCATCGTCGTCTTCTTCGGTGCACAGTCCAACCTCACGCTCGCCTGGAACCTTGCCGACATCTTCATGGGTCTCGAGGCGGTCATCAACATCGTGGTCATCCTCATCCTCGGCAAATGGGCGCTCGCCTGCTTCGCCGACTACGAGAAGCAGTTCAAGGCGGGCAAGGACCCGGTCTTCGTCGCGGATTCCATTCCCGGTCTACCTGCCACCGAATGCTGGCACATCGGGGAAGACGATCTCGTGGACGTTCCCACTCCCGGTGTAGGCGAGGTGCTGCTGAGCGACGACGACTGACGGAACGTGGTATCGTCTCATCAACCTGTGATCGTTTGAAGGGGGTATGGTGAGCGCGGACGTCCTGAGCTGTCTCGAGTGGTGGGTGTGCCTCCTCCTGCTCGGAATCGCCTTGCTCCCGCTCACCATGCGCCTTTTCAGGTCGTTCGATGACCGGGGCTACGCCTTCTCGAAGGTGCTTGGCCTCGGTCTCGTGTCCCTTTGCTCGTTTTCCTGTTCGACGTTCCATCTGCTGCCGTTCACACGTTGGGCGCTCATCGTCCTCGTGGCGCTGGTCGTCGTCGTCCAGGCGGTCTGGCTCGTCCTGAGTCCCTCTGGGCGCGATGCGGTGGGGGAAGGGCTCCGCGACCCCGGCTTCTGGACGATGCTGGTCCTGGAGGAGCTGCTCTTCGTTCTCGCCCTTGCGCTGTGGTCATGGGTGCGTGCGCAGGCCCCCGACCTTTCCACGCTCGAGAAACCCATGGACCACGGCTTCCTTGCCGCCATCCTCGACAGCACGTACCTGCCGGCACAGGATATGTGGTATGCGGGCGAGGGAATCAACTACTACTATTTCGGGCATTTCGCCACCGCCGTGCTCTGCCGTCTGACGGGCATCGGCTCGTCGGTCGGCTACAACCTCATGGTGGCCACCACGTTCGCGGCCACCTTCTCGACTTCCTCCGCGCTCGTGATGGACCTCGCGTGCATGCGCAGGCGCGTTTCCCGTCCGATGGGGATGGCGGCGGGGCTCATCGCGGGTATCGTCCTGTGTTTCGGCGGGAACGGGCATGCGCTCGTCTACCGCATCATCCTTCCCCTCCTCGGGCGTCTCGGGGTCATCACCTGGACGGAGACGTACTGGTTCGCGGACTCGACCCGGTACATCAACTGCTATTCCGGGAGCAAGGATGCGACGATCCACGAGTTTCCTTCCTATTCGTTCGTCGTGGCGGACCTCCATGCCCACATGCTCGACCTGTGTTTCGTGGTGGTCTTTCTGGCGCTGGCCCTGGCTTTCGTCATCCGGCGACGGGAGGAGTGGCAGCTGCCCTATCGCATACCCTCCCGCGAGGCGTTCGCCTTGGAGCTGGTCCTCATGGGGTTGCTCCTCGGCATCATGTCCATGACCAACTACTGGGACTTCGCGGTCTATCTCGTGGTCTCGGCGTTCCTGGTCCTCTATGTGGTGCTGCAGCGCGAGGGCCGGGTGGTATGGGTCATGCTGGTCGAGTTCGCCTGCACGATGGTGCTGCTCTACGCCTGCGCTCGGGTTGTCTCCTTTCCCTTCACCTTGCATTTCCAGATGATCACGGCGTCCATTGCATTCGTCTCCCAACGTTCCCCGTTCATCGAATGGTTGGTGCTCTGGTATCCTGCGCTCATCCTCATCGCCCTCCACGTCGTGGCCCTTGCCTGTGATGGCCCGCATCGCGGGGGCGTGGGAGAGGATGCGCTCGTGGAGGATGTCTGGGAGCCTGTGCCGGGGACCGGGGGGCGGAGCGACTTCGAGCCGGTTGCGGACGACGAGGTCGAGGAGGGGCGACTGGTCGGCTCCACCAAGCATGTGGTGGGGTGGGCTGATTCCGACCAGGATGCCGGTGAGGACGACGCGCTCGGCCCTGCAGGGGGCGGTCAAGATGAACCCGCGTCGGAGGACGCCGGTCTCGGCAGCGATGTGGAAGACACCGCCGAGCTCCAACCACTCCGATGGCACACGCGTCTACGGTTCTGGATCGCGGACCTGGAACTGCCCGACCTGTTCGTGCTCGTGCTCCTCATCTGCGCCTTCGGCCTCATCATCGTCCCCGAGGTCATGTACGTGGTCGACATCTACGGCACGGCACCGCGTGCCAACACGATGTTCAAGTTCACTTACCAGGCCTTCATCATGTTCTCGCTTGCCCTTGGCTACGTCATCGTGCGCGTGCTGGCGCCCGATCGTTTCCGGACGCGGCGCTGGCGGGCGGCCTGCGGTACGGTGGCCGCGCTGCTCGTCGCCATCTCGCTCGTCTTCGCACCCGGTGCGATGTCCTATGCGCTGCGTCAGAGCAAGGGCATGCTCGATGGGCTGGCTTACATCGCGAGCAAGGACCCGGATGAGGCGGATGCCATCGCCTGGGTCCGGGACAACACCGAACCCGATGCGGTCATCCTCGAGGCGGAGGGGGACAGTTATACCGAGTACTGTCGGATCTCCTCCTCGACGGGTAGGCCGACAGTGCTCGGGTGGTACGCGCACGAATGGCTCTGGCGTGGGTCCCCTGCCGATAACAACGAGCGCAAAGATGACATCGAGACCATCTACACGAGCGAGGACCTCGAGCAGGTGAGGGACCTGCTCGCACGGTATCGGGTTTCCTATGTCTACGTGGGTTCCCGTGAGAGGGAGCGGTACGCGGGGCTCGACGAGGGCCGGTTGTCACAGCTTGCCCAAGACGAGTACCGGTTCGGTGATGTCGTCCTGTATCGGGTCGCCGGATAGGCGGGGTGGTGCAGGACCGGCCGGGTGCCGAAGGTATCGGCGAGGTGCTGTCCATCTGCTCATCGACGTATGCGTTCCGAAACGATAGACTGCAGGTGTGGTCGAATCTGTTTTTCTGGGAGGTCTGCATGAATGACTCGCGGGGCATCGTCACGAACATGCTGGGCAATGGCGTTCTCTTCGTCGTGCTCGGGATTCTCTGCATCATCTTCCGCAATGGCGCGCTCACGTTGATCGCTCTCTTCGCGGGGGTCGGTTTCCTCATCGCGGGAATCACCGGCATCAGCACGCACAAGCATCTTCGCGGGTCATGGGGATACGAGGACACGATGCTGCCCCGGTCGGTCGTCTACCTGGTTCTCGGCATCCTGTTCGTGCTCTATCCGTTCGCCCTGCGCAGCGTCCTTCCCTGGTTCATAGGAATCTCGGTTCTCATCGCCGGGCTCTTCGAGGTGGCGAGGGGTGGTAGGTTGCAGAAGGTCATGCCCATGCAGGCGAGGTTCGACCTGATGATCGGTGCCATTGCGGTCATCTTCGGTCTTCTCATGGTGTTGTTTCCCGGGATGCTTGCCGTCTTCATCGGGGTTTACCTGCTCCTGTATGGCCTGATCATGATGGTCGGCGGTATGTTTGCCAGGAGCCTATAGCCTCTGGGGCGTCTCCGCGGAGTTCGGGGCACTTCCTGGTAGGTGTCGTTTTCAGCGCCCGTCGGGACGGACGGGGAAGGGAGAGGCACATGGCTGCCAAATCCAAGAAGCAGAAGAGCGCCAAGCAAGGGAAGAAACAGACGAAGGACAAGAAGGGCAAGCAGCAGAAGAAGCAGGGGAAGGGCAAGAAGGACAAGCGCAAGCAGCCTATCGAGATCGTCGACGAGGTCGGCTCCGTCCCTGTTGGATTCGTGGAGCCTGCGCCTGTGGTCCCGGGGGGAGACGTTGACGGTGGCAAGGGGGTCGGCGACAGTGTCCGCATGAAGGCGACGGTCGAACAGGTTCCCGTCGATGTGGCGCAGTCGGTCGAGATCAAGTCGCGCGCTTTCGAGTATGTGCCCGCTCCTGAAGACGCGGCAGAGTCCTCTGCGAAATCCAGCAAGTATACCGACATCGAACCCATCGATGTGCCGGTGGTTTCCGATGAGGACGTGATCGCGCTCGAGGAGGTCATCGCCCGTCTCGAAACCGTCCCTGCCGATGATGGGATGGTCTCGCCTCTGGAACCTGTAGCGGAGACCGCATCGATGTCGCAGCTGGAGGGTCCGGTCGAAGCTGCGGCTGCCGATGGACAGGCCGTGTCCGACTCCCCCGCTCCCGCAGCGTCGCTCCCCGATGGTGCCACCTCGAAGGAGGTGACCGATGCTGATGCTGGTGCTGGTGCCGCGGTGGTCGAGGAGCATGCGGCGCCCGCTGAGCCTGTGGAAGCCGTTGAGTCCGGAGACGGTCCCGATGGGGCTGAGCCTGTGGTGCCCGATACCGTCGCCTCTGCGGATGGGATAGCCGAGAAACCTCGGGG
>OMSY01000108.1 GCA_900313875.1 uncultured Actinomycetes bacterium | reverse complement strand
TACTGGAGCTACGCGATACGCAAGGGCTACTCCGGCACCGCGGTCTTCACCAAGCATGAGCCGCTGCGCGTGATGCACGGATTCGACGATGCCGAGCCCGATGCCGAGGGGCGCGTCTGCGCACTCGAGTTCGACGACTTCTGGTTCATCTGCCTCTACAGCCCCAACGCGCAGCGCGAGCTCGCCCGCATCGATTTCCGCATGGGCTACGAGGAGGCGCTGCGCGGCTACCTCTCCCAGCTCATGGACGACAAGCCCGTCATCGTCTGCGGCGACCTCAACGTGGCGCATCAGGAGATCGACCTCAAGAACCCCGGACCCAACCGCGGCAACGCGGGCTTCTCCGACGAGGAACGCGGCGAGTTCCAGAAGCTCCTCGACATCGGCCTCATCGACACCTTCCGGTACTTCTACCCGGACAGGACCGGCGCCTACTCGTGGTGGTCGTACCGCTTCAACGCCCGCGCCAACAACGCAGGGTGGCGCATCGACTACTTCCTCGCCAGCCACGACCTCGAGGACCGCCTCGAGCACGCTGACATCTACCCGGAGGTCATGGGCAGCGACCACTGCCCCGTCGTCCTGGAGCTGCGGGACTGACGGGGTGGGACGGGGAACCGACCCCTGTTCCAGCCCGCACATGCAGACGACCCCGGCACCTCACGGCACCGGGGTCGTCCTATCGGACGGGAACCTTCCCCGTCCGCGTCCCTATCGATCAGCCCTTAGAGGAGTACCAGCAGGGGCACGAGAAGCAGGGCGACGATGTTGAAGACCTTGATGAGGGGGTTGATGGCCGGACCGGCGGTGTCCTTGTAGGGGTCACCGATCGTGTCACCCGTGACGGCAGCCTGATGGGCGAAGGAACCCTTGCCGCCGTACTTGCCCTCCTCGATGAGCTTCTTGGCGTTGTCCCAAGCGCCACCACCGTTGGTCATGGAGATGGCCACGAACAGACCGGTGACGATGGTACCGACGAGCGCACCACCCAAGGTCTGGCAGGTGAAGCTGAAGGCATCGGCGTACCCGACGGCCTTGAGGATGAAGCCGATGATGATGATGAGGATGGGAGCACCGATGGGAAGGAGTGCAGGGGCGACCATCTGCTTGAGGGCGCTCTGCGTGACCATGTCGACGCACTTGCCGTACTCGGGCTTCGCGGTACCCTCCATGATGCCGGGGATCTCGCGGAACTGACGGCGGACCTCCTCGACGACGCCACCGGCGGCCTTGCCGACCGACGTCATGGCACGGGCGCCGAAGAGATACGGGAGCAGACCACCGAAGAGGAGGCCGACGATGACGTACGGGCTCGACAGGTCGAACGTGAGGTTGGCCGCAGCAGCGGACTGCGAGGCGATCGTGTGCGTGAAGTCGGCGAAGAGCACGACGGCTGCGAGTGCAGCGGAAGCGATCGCGTAACCCTTGGTGACGGCCTTGGTGGTGTTGCCGACGGCGTCGAGCGCGTCGGTGGAGACACGGACCTCATCGGGCAGACCGGACATCTCGGCGATACCACCGGCATTGTCCGTGACGGGACCGAAGGAGTCGATTGCGACAACGATGCCAGCCATCGAGAGCATGGCGAGGGCGGCGACGGCGATGCCGAAGATGCCGGCCACGGCGAAGCTGATGAGCGTGGCGAGGACGATGACGAGGATGGGGAAGCCGGTGGACTCCATGCCGACGGCGAGACCCTGGATGACATTGGTGGCGTGACCGGTCTCGGATGCGGCTGCGATGGAATCGACGGGCTTGCGCTCAGCGCTCGTGTAGTAGTCCGTGATGTAGACCATGGCGGCCGTCAGGGCGACACCGATGACGGCGCAGATCCAGATGCTGAGACCGGAGAGGCTCGTGGGGGCAACGCCCTTGCCGACCACGGAGACGTTGGCCATCAGCCAGTTGGCCACCGGGTAGAACATGACGATCGCGAGACCGGCGGCGACCCAGAGACCCTTGTACAGGGCGCCCATGATCGTGCCGTTCTGGCTCATGCGCACGAAGAACGTGCCGATAATGGAGGCGATGATGGAGCAGGCGCCGATGAGCAACGGGAAGCCGAGCCAGTAGGTGACGCTTGCGGCACCGAAGGCGAGGCTACCGAGCAGCATGGCGGCCACGGTCGTGACGACATAGGTCTCGAAGAGGTCGGCAGCCATACCGGCGCAGTCACCGACGTTGTCACCGACGTTGTCGGCGATGACGGCGGGGTTGCGGGGGTCGTCCTCGGGGATACCCGCCTCGACCTTGCCGACGAGGTCGGCGCCGACGTCAGCGGCCTTGGTGAAGATACCGCCGCCGAGACGGGCGAAGATCGAGATCAGGGAGCCACCGAAGCCCAGGCTGACGAGCGAGGACTGCGGGGCGATACCCGCGAACACGAGGAAGGACATGATGGAGACGGAAAGGATACCGAGACCGATGACGAACATACCGGTGACGGAACCGGACTGGAACGCGACCCTGAGGGCAGGGCCAAGTCCCTTGCGGGCAGCCTCAGCCGTACGTACGTTGGCGCGCACGGAGATGCTCATGCCGATGAAACCGGCGGCACCGGAGGCGAAACCACCGACGAGGAACCCGAGTGCGGTCCAGGGGCCGAAGCCCGCGACCCCGAAGAGACCCGGTATCAGCAG
>OMSY01000107.1 GCA_900313875.1 uncultured Actinomycetes bacterium | reverse complement strand
TGACCGCCTCCTGCTGACGGACCAGGAAGAACCCATTCAGGAAGAGCACCACGATGATGGCTATCAGAACCAGGAACAACCACATGATACGCCTCTCCTTTCCTTGACCAGCCCCAGGGCTGACCCCTGACCATGCGACATGCAATTGGAGACAACATAGCATGAACAGCCCGACCAGCTCGCAAAGCGTCACGAATCAGACAGCAAGCCCACCGTTCCTGCAGATCCCGCAAGCTGCCTACACGTTGAAGCGGAAATGCATCACGTCGCCATCCTGCACGACATAGTCCTTGCCCTCCATCCGCAGACGGCCCTGGGCGCGGCAACCCGCCTCCCCGTCGTAGCGGTCGTAGTCCTCGTAGCTTGCACACTCGGCCTTGATGAAACCCTTCTCGAAGTCGGTGTGGATGACGCCAGCCGCCTGCGGGGCCTTCGCCCCGATGGGGATGGTCCAAGCCTTGACCTCCATCTCACCGGCCGTGAAGAACGAATGCAGGCCGAGCGTGTGATACGCCTCGCGCGCGAGGCGGGAAAGCCCCGATTCCTCGAGACCGAGCGACTCGAGATACTCCGCAGCCTCCTCGGAATCGAGCTCCGCAAGCTCCGCCTCGACCTTCGCGCAGATGGGGATGGGCTTGATGCCGTCGATGGGATCGAGGTCCGCAGCGACCTGCGACTCGTCCACGTTGGCCACGAATATGATCGGCTTCATGGTGAGGAGGTGCAGGTCGCCGATGAGCTCACGTTCCTCGGCGGTCATGTCCATGGTCGCCGCACGCCTCCCCTCGTCAAGCCACGCGGCCAGCCTCTTCGCCAGCTCGAGCTTGGCGACGAGCTGCTTGTCCTTCCGCGCCTCCTTCTCGAGACGGGGCAGCGCATGCTCGAGTGTCCCGAGGTCGGCCAGCACCAGCTCGGTATGGATGGTCTCGGCATCGCCCGTCGGATCGACCTTGCCCGCGACATGGACGACATCCGGGTCGGAGAAATAGCGGACGACCTCGCAGATGGCATCGGTCTCACGGATGTTCGCGAGGAACTGGTTGCCGAGGCCCTCCCCCTCGTTGGCGCCCTTCACGAGACCGGCGATGTCCACGAACTCCACCGTTGCGGGAACGATACGCCCCGGGTGCACGATGTCAGCCAGACGCTGGAGACGCGCATCGGGAACGGGAACGACCCCGACGTTGGGTTCGATGGTCGCGAACGGATAGTTCGCCGCAAGCCCACCGTGACCGGTGAGGGCCGTGAAAAGCGTCGACTTGCCCACATTGGGCAGTCCCACGATACCGATAGAAAGCGACATGCTGCTCCCTTCTGCTCCCGTGTGGATTGCAGGCCATGTGACGACCAGGCGGGACCGGGGGCTGTCCCTTCCCCAGTCGGCAAAAGCCGGTTGAAACCGGAACAGGGGCCGAACCCCTGCTCCAACCCAGCGACGTCCCGCTGCAAGCGCACCTGCAAGTCATATGCGATATGGCGACACCCATACTAGCACCTCCCCTTCGCATCGCCCGCAGGCAGCCGGCCCAACAGGAAGGAGGGCACGGTGTGCAACCGTGCCCTCCTGGAGAATCCCCGATCGGAGGTCTCGGACCCCCGTCAGCAAACCCTAGTTCTTGCCCTTGACGACCGGGATCTCGGTCTCGTCGACCTCGTCGAGGTTGCCGTCATAGACATAGTGCTGGGTATCGGCGGCGATGACCGCACCAAGGCCGATGACCGCGATGCAGTTGGGTACCGCCATGAGAGCGTTGGAGATGTCGGAGATGTTCCATACGAGCTCGCCACCACCGATGCAGCCCCAGAACACGAAGAGCAGGAAGAAGACCTGATACGGACGGATGCCCTTCTGGCCGAACAGGTAGGAGACCGCACGGTTACCGTACTGGGCCCAACCGAGCATCGTGGAGTACGAGAACAGGATCATACCGACGGACAGGACGATGGGACCGAGCACCGGGATGGACTGGAACGCCGTGGTGGTCAGCTGGGCAGCAGCGGTGACCTTGCCCGCAAGGATGTCTGCCTGGATGTTGGGGTTGGAGAGCATCGTGGAAACCAGCGTGATACCGGTGATGGCGCAGATGATGACCGTATCCCAGAACGTACCGGTCATGGAAACGAGTGCCTGGCGGACAGGGTTCTTGGTGGTCGCGTTGGCAGCTACCAGCGGAGCGGAACCGAGACCGGACTCGTTGGAGAACAGACCGCGCTTGAAACCGAACTGCAG
>OMSY01000034.1 GCA_900313875.1 uncultured Actinomycetes bacterium | reverse complement strand
GAGCAGTATATCACCTGAATAGGTATGAGTACCATCTTCGAGCTTCAACGTTCCGCCACCGATGGCGGCGGCCACCGCGTTCGCAGCGGCTTCATGGGGCGCATCACGATAGATGATCAACGTCGTCCGATAGTTGAAGGAGGGCGCATTACCCGTCTCCCCCACCTTGAAACCGGCGGCGGTGATGCGCTCGGAGGCCTGAGGCACCATGCCGGAGACCCCGGCCCCGTTCTGGATGTCGACGGTATAGCTCCCGGCCGACGCCGCATCGGCCTGAGCCTGGATATCGGTGCTCTCGGTCGGGCGTTCGCCTGCACCGACCCGTTCCATCATCGCCTGCCAGGCGTTGCCGTCGACCACTGCATAGGTCATCTGGTCGACGGTCTGGGCGGTGGTGGGCACCGCAGCCGAGTACAGGTCCTGCGTGACATCGAGACCGTGCAGCCCCTTGACCGTCTTCGAGAACGTGCGGGAGTCCATGTCGGACGTGATGCTCGTCGCATAGGCATCCTCAAGGGACAGCCTGCCGATGCCCCGCTTGCCGATGAGCTTGTCAAGCAGAGCCGAGAACACCTCCCGCTGGTGCGCCATCCGCGAGATATCACCGTTCGCAAAGACGTTCTTGGCACGGCAGTAGACAACCGCCTGCTCGCCGGTGAGCACCTGCCGTCCGCTCTCGATGGTCGGCGCTCCCACCTCCGGGTCGGAGATCCGCTGCGACACGTCGACCGGTATGCCGTCCACCGCATCGACCAGCGTTTGCAGGGCCTCGGAATCCATTTCCAGGTAGTGCCCTATCTGGACGCCTGCGAGCTGCGAGACCAACCTGACCGTGGAGGCAGGCCCGTCACCCGCGTAGGTCGACCCGAGCATCGCGAAACCGCGGTCGTCACCGAGGTCGACATAGGTGTTGACAGGAATGGAGACGACCGTCACCCGCTCACCGGGAACATCGACGCGGGCGAGCATGATGCACTCGAGGACCTCGTCCTGAGCCTGCGCGCCGGCCCTGCCGTCCGTCTGGGGCCGGTCCTGGCCCTTCCCGAGCACGAGCAGGTAATACGGACTGTCCGGCGTGGCAGCGGATGCCAGGGCGTCGTCAACGCCCTCCGGCAAGCCCGAGCGGAGCTTGCCGGTCACCGAGGCACCGTACGCGTGCGCGGCCACGAGGAACACGATCGCCATTGCGCAGATGACCACGAGGACACGGAGCAACCTGGAGTGCAACCGCCTCAGGTCGAACTGGTTGTTGGGGCGCTTGCGCGCGGAGCGCCTCGATGCACCCGAGGGCTTCCGTTTGGTGCGCTTGGAGGCGGCATGCGGCCTGTGCAGGGTGCCGCCCAGCTTGGAGCCGGTGCCCTGGGCATTCACGGATGCCTTGCGCGCAGGCGACGAGGAAAGCCGTGCGGACTTGCCACGACCGCGCTTCTCAAGGTATGGGTTCGGCTTGGAACCGTTCCTGCTGCGTCTTCGAATCGCCATCTGTCCCGTGCGGCTGCCCAGCCGTGGTGAGACCGGAATCCATCCGGCGGCAGCCCCTTCCGCCCTTCTCTGCTCAGGTCCCACAGCGCCATGCGCACGCCACGGGAAGATACGTACCGCACTACGATGCTACAAACGACATCGTTTGTCAGCCCCAAGGGGCAATCATCAGGAAATCATCATCGATCGGGATGTCTGCTGGCTGCGAGATAGGGCCCAGAGTCGCGATGCCGACCCGGATGGCATGCTGGTCCCGGGAACGGTGCGCCATCGCGAGGTGCCGAATCACTCCTCGGGCACGCGGGTCACGGACGCCCCGAGCGACCGGAGCTTCTCGACGTAGTTCTCGTATCCGCGGTCGATGTGATGGACGTTGGAAACGGTCGTCTCGCCCTCGGCGACCAGCCCGGCGAGGACGAGCGCGGCACCACCGCGGAGGTCGGGTGACTCGACGGGCGCACCCGACAGCCTGGGGACGCCCCTGACCAGCGCATGCTGCATCTCGATCCGGATATCAGCGCCCATGCGAACAAGCTCCCACGCGGCAGCATAACGGTTCTCGAAAACGTTCTCGGTGATGATCGAGTTGCCGTTGGCGATCGTGCAGGCCACCATGAACTGCGCCTGGAGATCGGTCGGGAACCCGGGATGCGGGAGCGTTTGGATGTCAGCCGGCAGGAGGTCGCCGGTACGTGAGACGGTGATGACGTCGCCTTTGCTGGAAACCTCGCAACCCATCCTTTGGAGCTTGGTGATTGCAAGCGCGAGGTGCGCGGGCTGGGCACCGATGACATCGACCGGCCCGCCGCCCAGCGCACCGGCCACGAGGAACGTGCCAGCCTCGATACGGTCGCCCACGGTGCGGTGCGTACAGGGATGGAACTCCTTGACCCCCTCTATCTCGATGGTCGGGGAACCCTGTCCCTCGATGTGGGCGCCCATCTCGCAAAGCATGTTGGCAAGGTCGACGATCTCGGGCTCGCGGGCGGCGTTGTCGATGGTCGTATGCCCGTCGGCGGAGATACTCGCCATCATGAGGTTCTCGGTAGCACCGACGCTGGGGAACTCGAGGGTCACGAACGCGCCCGTAAGCCCATCTGGCGTGGTCGCGTTGATGTACCCATGCTCGGTCTCGAACTCGACCCCGAGCGCCTCGAGGCTGGAGAAATGCAGGTCGAGCTTGCGCGAACCGATCTGACAGCCGCCGGGCAGGGCGATGCAAGCACGGCCGAAGCGGGTCAGCAGCGGGCCAAGCATCGAGATGGAGGCACGCATCTTGTGAACGAGCTCGTACGGTGTCGTGAAGGAATCAAGCGTCGAGGTGTCGATCGTGAGCTCGTGATCGCCTTTGTCTATCTTGGCACCGAGGACCTCGAGGACCTCGGCCATGACATGGACGTCCGCGATGTCGGGCACGTTCTGGATCGTGCTCCTGCCCGAGGCGATGATCGTGGCCGCCATGAGCTTGAGCGCTGAGTTCTTGGCACCCTCCACGCGCACCGAGCCAGTAAGATGCTTGCCGCCTTCAACCTTGATGAGATCACCCATACGAGCACCTTTCGCCTGTTGTCAACGCCAATCAGTATAACGCACTTGGTGATGATGCGCTCTACCAGCACTTTTGCGTGGTGGCAGCTGGGGAGCTGGAGCGAGGCCTCGGGGTCGCACGGACAACGAGCCGCCCGCATCACCTGGACATCCCGCCCATCTTCCCGTATCAGCCCATCATTCCACCGCACGAAAGAAGGAGGGGAGGGCTGGAACCCTCCCCTCCTCTGATGAATGATCCTAAACCCGTATCAACGGCTGGCCATCCGCTCCTGGATGCGTGCCCAGTTGAGCTGCGTCTCCAGGAACGCCTTGCCCGTGCCTTCCTCGCCGAGTGCGGCGATCTGCTGCTCGAGTTCGGAAATCTGCGTCGCCAATGCGGCAGGGTCGATCTCGGAGAGCTTCACGGCACGGTCGGCCAACACGATGACCTTGTCATCGTTGCCGACCTGCACATACCCACCATCGATCACGAAGCGCTCGACCTCGTTGTTCTCGAGCGTGCACCTGACGCTACCGTTGCCAAGTACCGTGACGATGGGTGCATGTTTGGACAGGATGCCCATCTCGCCGTCATACGCCGGCACCACGACCATCGATGCCTCGAAGGAGGCAATCTTCTTCTCAGGTGTGACGATGTCGCAGGTAAGCATCTGTGCCATGGCGATTCACTACTCCTTGCTCATCGCGGCATACGCCTCGCGGACCGAGTCGATGTCGCTCTTGTAGCGGAACGCCTGCTCGGGGATATCATCGCACTCACCATCGATGATGGCGGCGAAGGAACGTACCGTGTCCTCGAGCTTGACGTAGACACCCGGGTTGCCGGTGAACACCTCGGCGACATGGAACGGCTGACCGAGGAACTGCTGGATCTTGCGCGCACGGGATACCGTGAGCTTCTGATCCTCGGAAAGCTCGTCCATACCGAGGATGGCGATGATGTCCTGCAGGTCGGAGTACTCCTGGAGGACCTCCTGCACCGTTACCGCCACGCGATAGTGCTCCTCGCCCAGGACCTCGGCCGAAAGGGCACGGCTCGTGGAGGCCAGAGGGTCGACAGCCGGGTAGATACCCAGCTCGGCGATGGAACGCGAGAGCGTCGTGGTGGCGTCAAGATGTGCGAACGCCGTCGCCGGAGCAGGGTCGGTAAGGTCGTCAGCGGGAACGTAGATGGCCTGTACGGAAGTGATCGAGCCCTCCTTGGTGGAGGTGATGCGCTCCTGCAGGTCACCCATCTCGGTGGCCAGCGTCGGCTGGTAACCTACTGCGGACGGCATACGGCCAAGCAGTGCGGATACCTCGGAACCAGCCTGGGTGAAACGGAAGATGTTGTCGATGAACAGGAGAACGTCCTGGCCCTGATCACGGAAGTACTCCGCCTCGGTGAGACCTGCGAGTCCGACACGCAGACGGGCTCCAGGAGGCTCGTTCATCTGACCGTAGACCAGACAGGTCTTCTTGATGACGCCGGACTCGCTCATCTCGAGGAAGAGGTCCGTGCCCTCACGGGTGCGCTCACCCACGCCGGTGAAGACCGACGTACCACCATGCGCCTGCGCAAGGTTGTTGATGAGCTCCATGATGATAACCGTCTTGCCTACGCCTGCACCGCCGAACAGGCCGGTCTTGCCGCCCTTGATGTACGGTTCGAGCAGGTCGATGACCTTGATGCCGGTCTCGAAGATCTCGGTCTCGGTGGTAAGGTCGTCGATCGCGGGTGCGGGACGATGGATGGGATACCACTCGTCGATCTCGGGCATGTCGCCACCGTCGATGACCTCGCCCGTCACGTTCCAGATGCGCCCCAAGGTGTTCGGACCCACGGGCATCTTGATCGGTGCACCGGTGTCCTCGACTTCGATGCCGCGGGTGAGACCGTCCGTGGACGACATCGCAACGGCGCGAACCAGACTGCCCGGAAGGTGGGTCTGGACCTCGAGGGTCGTCTGAATACGTCCAACAGGAGTCTCGGCATCCACCTTGAGCGCGTTGTAGATCGAGGGAATCTCATCTCTCGCGAACTCGATGTCCACGACAGGACCCACGATACGCACTATGCGTCCTTTGTTCATAGGTGTGTCCTCTTTCTCCATCAATACTTACTCTTCCAGAGCAGCTGCGCCGCCGACGATCTCGTTGATCTCGGTGGTGATCGCCGCCTGACGTGCGCGGTTGTAGCTCCTGGTCAAGGTGCTGACCATCTCCTCCGCATTGTCGGTTGCGGCCTTCATGGCCTTGCGCCGCGCGCCCTGCTCAGCTGCAGCCGAGTCGACGAGCGCATGGTAGATGCGCGTCTCGACATAGGCGGGCAGCAGGCGGGTGAGTACCTCGGTCGGGCTGGGCTCGAACTCGTACTGCGCCTGAGGACCGGCCTCGTCGGAGGCAGTCGCGAGGACGTTAGCCTCGATGGGCAGTACCTTCTCGTCCATGATGTCCTGGTCCGCGGCGTTACGCGCATGGTTGTAGACGACCCTGACCTCATCGACCTCGCCTGCCGAGTACTTCTCGATGGCAAACTGCGCGATCTCACGCGCCTGCTCGATCGTCGGGTCTGCGGAGAGGTCGACATACGACAGCACGGGCTCGATATGGCGGTAATGGAAATAGGCGATGCCCTTCTTCCCGCAAGCGATGATATCGACGGGGATATCCTGCTCGGCCTTGAGCGCATGGTATTTGTCGACGATGCGCAGGATGTTGCTGTTGAAACCACCGGCCAGACCGCGGTCGGAGACCACGGCGATGACCAGCACGCGCTTCTCCTCAGGATGCACGGCAAGCAACGGGTGCTCGACAGATGCAGCATGGGAGGCTACGCCGCCCAGCATCTCCATCATGGAATCCGAATACGGCGTGGCTGCCTGCACACGGGCAGTCGAACGACGGATCTTCGCAGTCGCGACCATCTCCATGGTGCGCGTGATCTGCTTCGTCGACTGGACCGAATTGATTCGCTTCTTGATGTCACGCAGGTTTGCCATGTGTCATCCCTAGCCTTCTACGACGAATGTCTTCTTGAACTCGCCGATAGCTTCCTTGAGGGCGTCATGGGTCTCATCGGTGATCCTCTTCTCGGTGTTGATCGACTCGATGAGGGCGGGCTTCGAAGCGTTCATGTACTGGATGAGCTCGGAGCGGAACTGCAGGACCTTGTCCAGCGGCAGGTCGTCGAGGAAGCCCTCGTCACCTGCGAAGATGGAGATGACCTGGTCTGCAACGGGCATCGGCACGTAACGACCCTGCTTGAGAAGCTCCATCATGTGCGCACCGCGGTTGAGCTGGTCCTGGGTCGCCTGGTCGAGGTCGGAACCGAACTGGGCGAATGCCTGGAGCTCACGATATGCGGCCAAGTCGAGTCGCAGCGAGCCGGCGACCTGCTTCATGGCCTTGATCTGAGCGGAGCCACCTACACGGGAGACCGAGATACCGACGTCGACCGCCGGACGCTGACCCTGGAAGAAGAGGTCGGTCTGGAGGAAGATCTGACCGTCGGTGATGGAGATGACGTTGGTCGGGATGTATGCCGAAACGTCACCTGCCTGGGTCTCGATGATCGGCAGAGCGGTGAGCGAACCAGCGCCGTTCTTGTCGGACAGCTTGACCGCGCGCTCGAGGAGACGGGAGTGCAGGTAGAAGATGTCGCCGGGATAAGCCTCGCGTCCAGGAGGACGACGGAGCGTGAGGGACATCTGACGATAGGCGACGGCCTGCTTGGAGAGGTCGTCGTAGATGCAGAGGACATGGCGGCCGGGGTTGTTCTCATTGGCCGGCTTGCCATCCTCGCCGTTGTACATGAAGTATTCACCGATGGCAGCACCTGCCATGGGGGCGAGGTACTGCAGCGGTGCGGATTCGGATGCGGTAGCCGAGACGACGATCGTGTAGTCCATGGCGCCATAACGCTCGAGGGTCTCCACGACGTTCGCGACGGTCGAGGCCTTCTGACCGATGGCGACGTAGATGCAGATCATGTCCTGACCCTTCTGGTTGATGATCGCATCTACTGCAATAGCGGTCTTACCGGTCTGACGGTCGCCGATGATGAGCTCGCGCTGGCCACGTCCGATGGGGATCATCGAGTCGATGGCCATGATACCGGTCTGGACCGGCTCATGTACGGGCTTGCGCTCGATGACGCCGGGAGCACGGAACTCGACGGGACGGTAACCCTCTGCCTTGATGGGGCCCTTGCCGTCGATCGGCTGTCCGAGCGGGTTGACGATACGGCCGATCATATCCCTGCCCGAGGGCACCTCGACGATACGTCCGGTCGTGCGTACCTTGTCGTTCTCCTTGATGGTCGTGACGTCGCCGAGCAGTACGGCGCCGACTTCGTCTTCCTCAAGGTTCTGCGCCAGACCTGCGACGACCTTGCCGTCGCTCGAGACGAACTCGAGCAGCTCGCCTGCCATGGCACCCTTGAGACCATCGATGCGCGCGATACCGTCACCGACCTGGATGACGGTACCGACCTCACGGGACTCCACGCTCGTCTTGAGCGAATCGAGTTGCTCGCGCAGGACTGCATCGATTGTGTTAGCGGTGATCTCCGCCATTTACGCTTCACCTCCAGCGGGTACGGTCGAGAGTACGAGACGAGCATTCTCAAGCTGCGAGATGACGCTCGCGTCGATCAGCTTGCCGTGTGCACTCATGATGATCCCGCCCAGGATGGACTTGTCGACATGCTCCTGGAGCACGATGTCCTTGCCATCGTATTGGGCGGAAAGCCTGTCCTTAAGTTTGGTCCGCAACTCATCGTTCAGCTCGACTGCGGTCGTGACGTCGATCACGATCGAATCGGTCGCTTCCTCGGCTGCCAGCGTATAAGCCTCGCAGACGCGCGACAGATGGTCGATGAACTCGCGCTCGGCCATGAGCGCGAGGGCCTTGATGAGCGCCGGGTCGAAATCCTTGAAGATTTCCTTGACGATGTTCGCACGCACCTCAGCGGGCGTGGTCGTGTCCGCAAGCGCGTCACGAAGGTTCATGTTGCCGCGTATGGTGTGCAGCGCCTGCTCGAGCTGGGAGTTCACCTCGAAGATGTTCCCCTTGTTCCTCGCTGCCTCGAGCAGCACGTTCGCGTAGGTCGCGACCTGCGCTTTGATGAGAATACGGTTAATTGGCATCGAGGCTACCTGCTTCCGCAACATAGCGTTCGATCAGCTTGAGGTGCTCGTCATCGGAGAGGTTCTCGCCGATGAGACGCCCTGCCACGGAGACCGAAAGGTCCGCAACGGAACTCTGAAGGTCGGCGATGGCCGCCTTCTTCTCCGCCTCGATCGCAAGATGTGCCTTCGCGATCATGTCGGCAGACTCCTGCTGCGCCTTGGCGGTGATGTCGGCCTTGAGGGCCTCGCCCGCCTCCTTGGCGTTCGCGATGATCTGTGCAGCCTCAACCCGGGCCTCGTCCAGCTGAGCCTTGTGCTCGGCGAGCAGCTGCTCGCTCTGGATCTTGGCCTGCTCGGCCTGCTCGAGAGAGTCCTTGATGGTCTTCTCGCGCTCGTCGAGCATACCGGTGATCATCGGCCATCCAACCTTGGCGAGGATGATCCAGATGATGATGAATGCGATGAGAGTAGGAATGAACTCGCCCATCTTGGGGATGAGCAGCGAGAAACCGCCGCCACCCTCTTCAGCCAACGCCAACACCGGCATGGCAAGGGAGAGACCTGATGCCAAAAGAGAGACCAGAAGGGCGTTCCTCCCGGTTGCACTTTTTGCCTTCACGTTTTCTACCTCCAGTTTGCCTATACGGCTCATACCGACCAGGCGCACCGTTAGGCGATGAGGGCGAGTACGAAACCGATGAGGGCGAGTGCCTCTGCGAATGCTGCACCAAGGATGAACGTGGTGAATACGCGACCCTGGATCTCAGGCTGACGTGCCATAGAGGTGGTTGCGCCGAAGCAAGAGATACCGATACTGATAGCGGCACCGATTACTGCCAGACCATATCCGATTACTGCCATACTTACTTTGCCTCCTTCTGATACAACCTACCGCCCTTTACGGTAGGCCACTACCGGAACTTGAACCGGACCCCCTCCTTCTTGGAAGCCCGGGTGGAACCCGTTGGGGCTAGTGCGAGTCAGCCGTCGCCAACGATATGTACACGGCTGATAGCAAGGTGAACACGTATGCCTGGATGACGGCGACGAGGAGCTCGAGCGCGTACATCGCGATGATGAGGAGCTCCCAACCGATCGACGGCAGGGCGATGGCGAAACCGGCACCCTGCAGGGCTGCCTGCAGGAACAGGTTCGCGAGCATCGCGAAAACGCCCATGACGATGTGACCGGCATACATGTTGGCGAAAAGTCGGACTGCAAGCGTGATGAGACGCAGGAACAGGGAGATGAGCTCGATGCACCACACGAGCGGGTACAGCGGGCCGATGCCCTTGGGAGCGAGGTTCTTGATATAACCCCCGATGCCCTGATGCTTGAAGCCATAGAAGTTGAAGTATATGAACACGATCAGCGACACCGCGAAGGTCACCGAGATCGTACCCGTACCGGGCTTGGCGCCGGGAACGAGACCGAGGAGGTTGTTGATCACGATGAAGAAGAACACCGTGAGCAGGAACGGGAGATGCTTCTCGGATCCCTTGCCGATGACGCCACGGCAGATATCGTCACGCACCCACTGGACGACATACTCGACACCGTTGAGGAAGCGTCCCTTGGGAACGAGCGCCTCGCGCTTCTTCGCAGCGAACGCCACGATGACGAGCACGATGGCGGCGATCACCATCCACACGGTGTACTGCGAGATGAAGAAGCTGTCGGGACCTGAAAGCTTCAGGCTACCAAGCTCCTCGAGCAGCTCGGCGATTCCCTCTTGAAGTCCGTCTAGAGGATTCAAATCGACACCCTTTCTCGTGAAACCCTACAACTAACGGCGCTTGATGAAATACCAGCTGCAGTACACAAGCGCCAACAATACCAACGTGCCGACCATGCCGCATCCGAAGCAGAGCAGGGCATGGTACGCGACCTTGCTGCACACCAGGATGGCAGCCAACATGAGGATCATGGGAAACCCCACGCAGATCAAGGCCAATGTGAACATATGGGGATCGGATGCCGGGGTGATGGACCGCGAAGCAAGATACAACGGTAGGAAATCGATGATCCCGAACACGATACCGACGATGATACCGGGGACGCTGAATTCCATCGAGCCGCCAACCTCCCGCGAATACCCCTGAAAAGCCCCTTCCCTTGTGTCACAGCATGCGGGTGCGAAACCGCACGCGAACAGGATAGTAACAAAGCGGTAGCGGCTTTCGGAAACGAATGGCATCGGCACCCTCCATAATCCGGTTAGCGGTGCCGATGCCTTGAAAAGGTGGATGAATCCCGCCGCAGACGGCGAGCGGTCTCCCAGCAGGGATGGCGCGCTCAGCCCTCGACGCGGCGGACCGAGACATCCGCCTCGTCGAGGAAGTGTTGCGCGAGCTCATCGGGATACGAATCGCCGTAGACGAACTCGCGGATCCCGGCGTTGAGGAGGATCTTCACGCAGAGCACGCAGGGTGCCGTGGTGGTGTAGATCGTGGCCCCCTCGATCGCCGTTCCCGAACGGGCCGCCTGGACCACGGCGTTCTGCTCGGCATGGATGGCACGGCAGAGCTCGTGGTTCTTGCCACTGGGCACGTGCAGCTGCTCGCGCAGACATCCCACGTCAGCGCAATGCGGCATGCCGGAAGGCGCACCGTTGTAGCCGGTTGCGAGGATCCGCTTGTCCCGGACGAGTACCGCGCCCACCTGACGCCGGATGCAGGTGGACCGTGTCGCCACCTGCCGTGCGATGGACATGAAGTACTCGTCCCAACTCGGACGGGGGTCGGCCGCCATGGTCTAGACCTCCGGATAGAGCGGATGCGCCGCCAGCAACGTCGCAACCTGCTTGCTGACATCGGCGAGCATCGCCTCGTCATCACGGTTGAACACGGTGCGTGCGATGAGCTCGCCGACGAGATGCGCATCCTCCGCATCGAAGCCACGCGTGGTGATCGCCGCGGTGCCCACACGGATACCGCTCGTGACGAACGGGGAACGCGTCTCGTTGGGGATGGTGTTCTTGTTGCAGGTGATGCCCACGGAATCGAGGATCTCCTCGGCCTCCTTGCCGGTCGCACCGGTCGCGGTGAGGTCCACGAGGCAGAGATGGTTGTCGGTGCCGCCCGAGACGAGACGCAGCCCGCCCTCGATCATGCCCTCGCCCATCGCTGCCGAGTTCTCGACCACGCGGTCGATGTACACGGCGTAGTCGGGCTTGAGCGCCTCGCCGAAGGCAACGGCCTTGCCAGCGATGACATGCTCGAGAGGACCGCCCTGCAGACCCGGGAAGACGGCGGAGTTGATGCGCTTGGCGATGTCCTCGTCGTTGGTGAGGATGAACCCTCCCCGGGGACCCCTCAGCGTCTTGTGGCTCGTGCTCGTGACGACATGCGCATGAGGTACGGGCGAGGGGTGCACGCCTGTGGCGACGAGACCGGCGATATGGGCCATGTCCACCATGAGGTAGGCACCGACCTCCTCGGCGACGCGGGCGAATCCCTCGAAGTCGATGACACGCGGATAGGCGCTCGCACCGGCGATGATGAGACGGGGCTTGCGCTCCTTGGCGATACGCTCGACCTCGTCCATGTCGATGGTCTCGGTCTCGGGGTCGACACCGTAGGCGCAGATGTCATACATGCGACCGGAGAAATTGACGGGAGAACCATGGGTGAGATGGCCACCGTGAGCGAGGTTCATGCCCATGACCGTATCGCCCGGCTCGAGCAGCGCCATGTAGACCGCCTGGTTCGCCTGAGCACCGGAATGGGGTTGGACGTTCGCGAAACGGCAACCGAACAGCTCGCAGGCACGGTCACGTGCGAGGTCCTCGGTACGGTCGACGTTCTGGCAACCGCCATAGTAGCGCTTGCCGGGATAGCCTTCCGCGTACTTGTTGGTGAGCACCGAGCCCATGGCCTCCATGACCGCAAGCGAGGTGAAGTTCTCGCTTGCGATGAGCTCTATGCTCTCGCGCTGGCGCGTGAGCTCGTCGGCAATCGCTGCCGCGACCTCCGGATCGGACTGACGAAGAAAATCGAGTGCCATCTTGAACCTTCTTCCCCGACGCCTATGCGTGCGTCTTGCAATCTGCAGATGCTGCCGGGCATCATACCCGGCAACCCCTCCGAAACCCTGTCGTTCCTAGTCGAGCGCGTCGATCTTCGCCACGCGCGGGGCGTGCCTTCCCTCGCCGAAGCTGGTGGCCAGGAACACGTCGCAGATCTCCTCGTTCGTGAGAAGGTCGACGAACCGCCCCGAGAGGCACAGCACGTTGGCGTTGTTGTGCTCACGCGCCAGCTCGGCGAACTCCGTGGAGATGACGTTGGCGGCACGAATGCCGGCGACCTTGTTGGCCGCCATCGACATGCCGATGCCCGTGCCGCAGATGAGGATGCCGCGGTCGACCGCGCCCACGGATACCTCGCGGGCGACCTTCGCCGCGAAGTCGGGATAGTCACAACGGTCATCGGACGCCGGCCCGCAGTCGATGAGCTCGTGCCCGCTGTGGGTGAGATAGGCGATGAGCTGCTGCTTCTGCTCGAAACCGGCGTGGTCGCTTCCTATGGCGATGCGCATCTAGAGACCCTCCTTCAGAACGTCGACAAGCGGGGCAAGGTCGTCGATCTCGAGCTCGGCGACACGGCTCTGGTCAGCCGCCTTGGCGAAGGCGGTGTCGATCGGCATGCTCACGTAGGTGCCGATACCGTACTGCTCGGCTATGTCGGCGAGCTTGCTCTCGCCGAACACCTTGATCTTCGCACCGCAGTCCGGGCAGACGGCATAGCTCATGTTCTCGACGAGCGCGATGACGGGAACCTCCATCTCGGCCGCCATCCTGATGGCCTTGGTGGCGATGGTCTCCACGAGGTCCTGGGGAGAGGCCACGATGACCAGCCCGTCGACCCCGAGGTTCTGGAAGACCGTGAGCGCGACATCGCCCGTTCCCGGGGGCATGTCGATGAGCATGACGTCGATGTCCCCCCAGTGCGTATCACACCAGAACTGGCGGATGACACCCGACACGACCGGACCACGCCAGATGACGGGCTCGGTCGCCTCTGCGAGGATGAGGTCGACGCTCATCAGCTTGATGCCTGCGGCGTTGTGGGCGGGAATGAAGGTCTCGGGCGGCTCCTTGGCGGCACGCATGTTCTCCTCGACCCCGATCATGCGGGGGATGGACGGACCCGTGGCATCCGTGTCGAGCACCCCGACCTTGAATCCCTGCTTGTTGAGCTGGGTGGCAAGATAGGAGGTGACGAACGACTTGCCCACGCCACCCTTGCCGGACACGACGCCGATGACCTTCTTCATATGCGTGTCATCCTGCATCTTGGCAAAGGGGTTCTCGAAGGACTGCTGGATCTCCGCGAGCTCCTCCTCGCTGAATCCCTCGGAAGCAGCCTGCTGTTCGGTCATGTTGTTCTCGCTTTCGGTTCTGTCTGGACGGCCATTGCCCGGAACATCATCCCACAAGTGCTGCAGCACCCGCGGGAACGGTCGGGAAGCATGTCCTCCCCATCCCGGGCCTCAACAGCGTTAGCCTACCATGGACGGACCCCGCTTCACAGCATCGCCCAGTCCTGCGGTAGCGCATCGCCATGCGTTCAGCGCGTGGTGAGGGTCCTCTGCACGGCATCATGCCAACCGGCCAGGAGGTGCGCACGCAACCCGGCATCGGCATCTGGCTGGAAGCATGCATCCTCCCGCCAGCGCTCCTCGAGTTCGTCGATGCCGCTCCAATACCCCACGGCAAGCCCCGCAAGATAGGCAGCCCCGAGCGCGGTCGTCTCGAGCACCACCGGGCGGCGTACCGGGACGTCGAGAAGGTCCGCCTGGAACCGCATCAGGAAGTCATTGGCACTTGCCCCGCCATCCACACGCAGCGATTCGAGCTTTACACCGGAATCCACCTCCATCGTTGAAAGCACATCGTGAACCTGATAGGCAAGCGATTCGAGCGCCGCCCTCACGAGATGCGCCCGCGAGGT
>OMSY01000106.1 GCA_900313875.1 uncultured Actinomycetes bacterium | reverse complement strand
TCGTATGCCGCGACGCACCGGAATCAGGCGTCATCGACAAGCGTTCCGGGCAATCACCCCAAACGCTCAACATGATACCCGGATTTCAAGTCCAAGAGACGGGAATGCGGCAAATGCCGCGAATTCGTCACCCAGAAACCGCGGGATTACAAGATAAGGCGCTCGAACGGCAAGAACCGCCGCTCATCCTCTGATGATATGAAGGTGGTGTGAAGCAGGTTGCGAGCGACGTAGGACGGAACGGGAAACCGCTGGTACAGGGGTCGGTTCCCCGTACCAGCGGTTCCCCGTTCCAGGGAGGTGTTCCATTCCAGCCCGGTCTCCCGCGCCGGTCATTCGGGCATCAGGAAAGGAAATCGTTCACGATTTCCTGCTCGGCCTGCTCCTCGTCGAGACCGAGGGTCTGCAGCTTGACGATCTGCTCGCCTGCGATCTTGCCGATGGCGGCCTCATGGATAAGCATGGCTTCGGTGCTGCGCGCCTCGATGCCGGGCACCGCCTGCACGACGGCGTTGTCCATGATGATGGCATCGCACTGGACGTGTCCGCGGCAACGGTTGCTTCCGATGACCAGGGGATTGAAGACCATGACGGAATCGTCGCGCGCGACGGTACGCGAGACGACCTGGACGTTCGAATCCTCGCCGGCGAGCTCCACCTTCATGTTGGAGGTGCAGGTCTGCTGGTCGTGGGTGAGCACCTTCTCGGTCAACACGAGCTTGGCGTCCTTGCCGAGCTTGGCATCGGTGTCACGGATGGTGGAACTCACGCCACCAAGCTGGATCATCTCCATCTCACAATACGAACCCTCATCCATCTCCACGACGGTCGTCGGGTTGAGGACCCTCTCGCCGGTACCCTCGCCTTCACCATAATGCTTCTCTACATAATGCACGCGGCTGTTCTTGCCAAGATGGAAGGTATGGATGCCGTCGTGCTCCGCTTTCTCACTGCCCGCGTTATGGATTCCGCACCCCGCGACGATGAGGACGTCGGCATCATCACCCACATAGAAGGTGTTGTAGACCACGTCGGTCATACCGCTCGCGGTGACGATGACGGGGATATGGACCGCCTCGTCCTTGGTACCGGGCTTGATCTTGATATCGATACCCGGATGGTCGGTCTTGGTCGAAATCTCGATGTTGGCACTCGAGTGACGCTCCACGAGCTTGCCGTCCTTGCGGATGTTGAACGCGCCCTTCGGCATGCCATGCAGGTTGGCGATCTCGGCAAGAAGCTTCTCGTCGATGGGTTTCAGCAGCTCTTCGTTAGCCATTGCTTGTCTCCTAGCTACGCATTTCCTCGCGCGGGATGAGCGCGCAATCGGGATTGGAAAGGGCCACGGGCGTGAAGCCAAGCTGGTCAGCCATCTCCTCCTTGGTCCCCTTGCGTTCGACCTGACCGGAGTTGAGCAGGACGATCTCGTCTGCGAGGTCGATGATACGCTCCTGATGCGAGATGATGACGATGCTGCGGCCGTCCTTCGCCTCGTGGATGGAGCGGAACGTCGAGGTGAGACGGTCGAAGCTCCACAGGTCGATACCGGCCTCGGGCTCATCGTAGATGGCGAGCTGTGGATCCGCGGCAAGGATGGTCGCGATCTCGATGCGCTTGAGCTCGCCGCCCGAGAGGCTCTTGTCGACGTCCCTGTTGAGGTAATCGCTGGAACACAGACCCACCTGGGTGAGGTAGTCATTGCACTCGCAGGCGGGGATGTCATCCTTGGACGCAAGGGAGATGAGCTTGCGGACGGACATGCCCTTGAACTGGGCGGGCTGCTGGAAACTGTAGCCGATACCCAGGCGCGCACGCTCGTGGATGGGCATGTGCGTGATATCGGCACCATTGAAGATGATCTGCCCCGACGTCGGGTCCTCGATGCCCATGATGAGCTTTGCAAGCGTAGACTTGCCCGCGCCATTGGGTCCGGTGATGACGGTGAACCGGTTGTCATCGATGGTGAGGTTGATACCCTTGATGATGTCTATCGTCTCGGGGTCACCGGGTCGGCTCCCCTTGACCGAGAAGGTCAAGTCCTTGATCTCGAGCATATGCCTCTCCTTGCTGCGATAATCCAATTCCGTGGCCGTGCCGGATGCACGGGTCACACCCCCTCGTTGTCGAACGGGGGAATGAAGCTCTCCTCCGCCGTGCCACCTTCTTGCATGAAGCTGTTCGTGACACCGAGACCGAGAGCGTAATCGACAAGGGCACTATACTCCGTCTCGTCGACAGCACGGTCAAGCCCCTCGCCTGCTGGCCTGTCTGCTCGGGGAGTGTACTGATTCATGATGCTGAGGCACACCCCGTCCCCATAACGTCCCTGTACGTGTGAGATGACCTTGCGGGAATCCTCCAGATGCCCTGGCAACAGGAGATGCCGCACGATGACGCCGCGCTCGAGCGGGGAGAACGGGTCATCGGGGTCCTGTAGCCGATAGCGTCCGACCTGCGCGAACATGGCATCAAGCGCAGCAGATGCGACCTCAGGATAATCAGGCGCCCCGGAGAGCGCCCCTGCAAGCTCCGCGGAGGCATACTTGAAGTCGGTAAGGTAGATGTCGACGAGGCCTTCCAGAGCCTCGATGGACTCCACCGTCTCATAACCGCTCGTGTTGTAGACGACTGGCAGGGAGCACCCGGCCTGCCGGGCGAGGATGAGCGCAGCACGGACCTGCAGGCGATAATGCGTCGGGGTGACAAGGTTGAGGTTCAGCGCGCCCTTGCCCTCGAGCTCGCAGAATATCTCGGCAAGGCGCTCGACCGCGATGTCCTTGCCCACACCGTCCTGGGAGATCTCGATGTTCTGGCAATAGCTGCAGCGCAGGGGGCAATGGGAGAAGAAGACCGCACCCGACCCCGCCTCACCCGATATCGGCGGCTCTTCCCAGAAATGCAATGCCGCACGGGCAACGCGCAGCTCGTCGGCAGCACCGCACTGCCCGCGCTGCCCGTGGGCGCGGTCGGCTCCACAGGCACGCGGGCAGAGCGTGCAGGATCCCGGAAGGGATGTCACGTCATCCCTCGAGATACCGGGTCACGATCTGGCTGATCACCTTGGGGTTCCCCTGGCCCTTGGTGGCCTTCATGGCCTGACCGACGAAGAACCCGGTGAGACCCTTCTTGCCGTTGCGGTAGGCCTCGACCTTGTCGGGGTTGTCCGCGATGAGCTGCTCGACGATGGCCTCGAGCTCTCCGGCATCGGACACCTGTTTCATACCGCGTCGTTCCACGATTGCCGCAGGGCCGTCACCCGTCTCCAACATCTCTGCCAGGACCTCCTTGGCCTGCTTGCCGGAGATCGCATCGCCATCGACGAGGTCGGCGAGCTCCGCAAGCGAGGCAGGGGCGACCTTGCACGTGGCGATGTCGCCGCCCTTCAGCTGACCGGCGAGTTCGTTGATCATGAGGTTCGCGATGCGCACCGCATGGCCGGAACCCGCAGCCGCATCCTCGAAGAAGCGTGCCCAGGCGGGGTCGCCCGCAAGCGTCTCGGCATCTGCGGCGGCAAGACCGAACTCATCCTGGTAACGGGCGCTCTTCGCATCCGGAAGCTCGGGGAGCTTGGCGCGGACCCGTTCGATGAACTCGTCCGACAGGTCGTAGGGCGCGAGGTCGGGCTCGGGGAAGAGGCGGTAGTCCTCGGCAGTCTCCTTGGTGCGCATCACGATCGTCCGCTTGGTGGCCGGCTCGAAGTGACGCGTCTCCTGGTAGATGACCCCGCCCTGTTCGAGGACCTCCGCTTGACGGCATATCTCGTAGGCAAGGCCATCGTGCAACGCCTTGAAGGAGTTCATGTTCTTGAGCTCGGTCTTGGTGCCGAACCCGGTGGAGCCACGGCGACGCAGGGAGATGTTGCCGTCACAGCGCATGGACCCCTCCTCCATCGAACAATCGGAGATGCCGATGGCGAGGAAGATCTGGCGGAGCTTCTGCATGAAGCGCCGCGCCTCCTCGGGGGTACGCAGGTCGGGTTCGGTGACGAGCTCGATGAGCGGGGTACCCGCACGGTTGTAGTCGACGAGCGAATACGAGGCGCCTGCGATGCGTCCATCCGTACCCCCGACATGGATCATCTTGCCCGCATCCTCCTCCATATGGATACGGGTGATGCCGATGTGCGTGGTGTAGGACCCGTCCTCCGCATGTTCGACATCGATGCGCTCATCGCTGCCCTGACCGGAAACGGTGAGGTCGAGGCCACCGCGCATGCAGAACGCGATGGGACCCTGGGTGGTCTGGAAGTTCTTGGGCATGTCGGGGTACATGTAGGTCTTGCGGTAGAACATCGAGCGCTTCTCGATGTCACAGTTGGTGGCGAGACCGGCAAGCACGATGGACTCGATGGCGGCACGGTTGGGCACCGGCAACGCGCCGGGCAGGCCGAGGCACACCGGACAGGTATGGGTGTTGGGTGGTGCCCCGAAGTCGATGGGGCAGTCACAGAACATCTTGGTCTTGAGGGTGGTGAGCTCGGTATGGACCTCGAGGCCGATGACCGCCTCCCAATCGCGGAAGACCTCCTGGATCGTCTTCATGGCTACTCCCCTCCCCGTGCGCACATGGGCGCGACTCGAGGGATGTCATAGCAGGTCTCGAGTGCGGCAGCTGCACGCAGGATGACATCGTCCCCGAACTGCGGGCCGACGAGCTGGACGGCGGTCGGCAGCCCCGTATCGACACCGGGACCGGTCGGCAACGAGATGCCGCCGTTGCCCGCGATGTTGATGGACACCGTGAACATGTCGGACAGGTACATCGACGTCGGGTCGCTGATCTCACCGAACTTGAATGCGGTGCGGGGTGAGGTGGGCAGCAGGATGACGTCGACCTTCTTGAACGCCTCGACGTAGTCACGCGTGATGAGGGTGCGGACCTGCTGCGCGGGATAGTAATACGTGTTGTAGGCATCTGCCGAGAGCAGGTAGCTGCCGAGCATGATGCGACGACGCGCTTCGGTGGAGAATCCCTCCGCACGCGAGCGCTCGTACTGCTCCACGAGGTCGGCACAGCCCTGTGCGCGATGCCCATAACGGATGGAATCGAAACGCGAGAGATTCGAGAACGCCTCGGCCGGACCGATGACGTAATATGCCGCGAGGGATGCCTCGACATGCGGAAGGTCGACCTCGACCAGCTCGGCACCGAGTCCCTCGAGGTTGCGGGCCGCCTCCTCGACCGCCTGCCTGACCTCAGGTGTGGCCCCCTCGGCGAACGTGAGCGAGGGGATGATGCCGACCTTCATGCCGCGCACGCCCTCCTCGAGGTTGGCGGTGAAGTCGACCGTGCACTCCTGGGAGGTGCAATCAAGCGGGTCGCGCCCGCTCAACGCGTTGAGCGCACTCGCCACATCGCGCACCGTCTTGCCGAAGGGTCCGACCTGGTCGAGCGATGAGCCGAAGGCCACGACACCATAACGGGACACGACACCGTAGGTGGGTTTGAGCCCGACGACACCGCAGAACGCCGCAGGCTGACGGATGGAGCCACCGGTGTCGCTCCCGAGCGTGATCGTCGCGAGGCCGCCTGCGACCGCCGCCGCCGAACCACCCGACGAACCACCGGGCACGCGTTCCAGGTCCCACGGGTTCATGGTACGGCCGAAGTACGAGGTCTCGGTCGAGGACCCGAAGGCGAACTCGTCCATGTTGAGCTTGCCGAGCGGCAGACCGCCTGCCTTGATGATGTTGGCGACGCAGGTCGCATCATAGGGGGAGACATAGCTCTCGAGCATGGCCGAACCACAGGTCGTGTGCGTACCGACCTGGTTCATGTTGTCCTTGAAACCGGAGGGCACGGCAGCGAGCGGCCCGATGGGCTCGCCCTTGGCTCGGGCCTCATCGAGCTCGGTCGCCTTCGCATAGGCGAGCTCGGGGGTGAGCTCGAGGAAGGCATGGATGTCCTTGTCGCGCTGCTCGATGACCTCGAAGGCGGCATCGACCATCTCGCGTGCGGAGAACTCACCGGCGGCGAAGCCCGAGGTGATGTCCGCAACGGAGAGCTTCGCGGGGTCGAGGGCGGTCATCATGCATCACCTCCCGAGAGGATGGGCGGGATCTTGAAGGAACCATCCTGGGTCGACCCGGTGTTGGACAGGGCCGTCTCCGTGTCGAAACCCGGGCGCGGCTCGTCCTCGCGCATGACGTTGGAGAGGTCGCCGATCGGATGGAACGTGGGCGGCACACCCTCGAGGTCATACCGGGTGATGGGGGCAAGGGTCTCGATGATGTCGTTGAGATCCTTGGTCATCTGCGTGAGCTCATCGGATGTGAGCCCGATTCGCGTGTACGCGGCGATGTCGCGCACATCATGTTCCGTGAGGGGCATGGAAGCGGTCCCTTCCTCGTATGATGGTGATAGCGGTCGCGGTGCATGTCGGGAACACACGACCTTTGCAAGCATACCATTGCAAGGGGCATGGACACCCCGCACCGGACGACCAATCCGCAACCACCGGCAGCGGTGCAGCCGCGCGAGACCTGCGGGACAATGGGGTCGGATACGGGAGCCGACAGAGAACCGACGGGGCCTGGACGAGGCTGCACCCCGTTCGGGCCCAAACGAAAACAGGTAGATGGCGAGAAACCATCTACCTGAAGGTGACCTGGAGCCAACCATCGGACTCGAACCGATGACCTGCGCATTACGAATGCGCTGCTCTACCAACTGAGCTAGGTTGGCACATGCCGGTGCATCCGAAGTATAGAGAAACCCATCGACGAATACAACTGCACAACACGCCATACGGTGCGTTTTTCCAACGGCAACAGCACGCTTCCCCATCGATCTGGACGTACAATGGGCAGACGGCAAGACCACATGGAGGGCATTGGGCGATGGACGGCGGCGAAGCGCAGCCCGAATCGGAGATGACGATGATCGAACTCACGGAACGGGACAGGGACACGATCGTCTCCTGGGTCCGCAACTGCCAACCCGAGGAAGGCTGCGGGCTTCTTGCAGGCAAGGTCCAGGATGGACGGAAGACCGTGCACAAGGTGTATCCCCTCGAGAACCGGGACGCATCACCGGTGCACTTCTCACTCGATCCCCGGGACCAGTTCGAGGTGCTCGCCGATGCGCGCATGCATGGTTGGACGGTCCTCGGCAACTTCCACTCGCACCCGACGACACCGGCACGCCCATCCGAGGAGGACCTCCGCCTCGCCTTCGATCGCGAGGCGTGCTACCTCATCATCTCCCTGATACATGACGTACCCGAGATACGCGCATTCCGACTCACGGATGATGGTTTCGTTCCCGAGGATATCGTCATCGTGGACCGCACGACGATGGATCAGTAGCGCACTTCCCAGAACGTGAGGCCACAGGCAGGTGCCGTCGGTCCTGCAGCCGAGCGGTCGCGAGCACCGAGCACCTCGACGACCCATGACGGCTCCCGCCGACCCGCACCTACCTCCACGAGCGTGCCGACGATGATGCGGACCATGTTGTGCAGGAAGGCATTGCCGATGACGCGCACCACGAGACAGTCCTCGCCCAGATGCGACTCCTCGAGCAGCTCGACACGGTCGAGATAACGCCAGGTGGTCCTGCCCTCGGCGCTCGCCGCCATGCAGAACGAACGGAAATCATGCTCGCCCACCAGATGGTCAGCCGCCAGACGCATGGCGGGGATGTCGAGGGATGGCCCCTTGTGCCACCAGGCAAACCGCCTCATGAACACAGGGGGCGTCGAGCCGGCGACGATACGGTAGCGGTACTCGCGCTCCTTTGCATCGAAACGCGCGGAGAAGCCGGTCCGCTCGAACCGCGCACCCCGTATGGCGATGTCATCGGGCGTGAGCGCATCGAGGGAACGCTTGAGGCGCCCGAGGTCCGACTCGGTCTCGAACCCCTCGACCACAGGGAAGCTCACCTGTTGCCCGAGCGCATGGACACCGGCATCCGTACGCCCGGCACAGACGGTCGTGACCGGCTCGCGCGTCACGATGCGCAACGCCTCCTCGAGCTTGCCCTGCACGGTCTGCACCTCAGGCTGCCGGGCGAACCCCGCATAGCCCGTCCCATCGTAGGCAACCGTGAGCACGCAGGTTCCCTCCATCACAGAAACACCCCCACCGCCAAACTCATCGTCACGAGCACGAGGAGGAACACCCCATCGCGCATCTCCATCCTATACGAACGCAGGTGCGTTCTGCCCGTTCCGGTGTAACAACGGGCCTCCATCGCATC
>OMSY01000185.1 GCA_900313875.1 uncultured Actinomycetes bacterium | reverse complement strand
TGCGAAGCACAGCCCGACGACCATGACCTGGTCGGACACGCGGAACACCCCGAACAGCGATCCCACGAAATACCCGACCATGATGGGGAACACGTTGAGGGGCGTCGCACCACCCGCACAGAACGCCATCATGCACCAGACGGCTCCGAAGGTCGGACCGGTGAACCTGGCACCGATGAGGATGTAGTATGCGACGATGAAGAACCCGTAGACCCCGAAGTTGATGACGCAGGGACCGATGCCGTAACGCTCCGCGAAGTCCACCTCGTACCCGCTGTCGAGGAACAGCCTCCCGTAACCTTTGAGCCTGCCATCGTTGAGATAGATGCCGAAGGCGATGCACGCCAGGAAGCATATCAGGCAGAAGATACCGACAAAGGCAAAATCACCCGTACCGAGGGTCGCCTCGATCGGCGGCCCCTCGAGACCGAGCGTCTTGTAGAGGATCGCGTTGAGGAGCATGCCGAGGAACCCGGCGGCAGGACCTGCGTTGTAGAGGTTGTACCCGAGATGGAACCCACGGGAATGGTTGCAGAGCACCGGCATGCAGAGACCGACGAGGATGCCTATGCCAAGGTACAGCGCAACGGCGAGCAACGTGATGGGACGCTCCTCGATACCCGGGTAGCAGAGCAACATCTCGCTCGCGAGCGGGCCGAGTGCAGTCGAGAACATCGCGACGTTGATGTAATTCGGGAACGGCACCCGCTCGAGCTTCGAGTAGATGAACACCCCGAGGATGAACGGTAGGACGTTGAGGAAGTTCATCCCGTAGAAGCAGAACCCCACGGTGAGGAAATACGCGGACACGGTGGTACCCGTCGCCCTCGCGCCTGGCAATGCCATCAACATGCAGCACACCGCCCCCACCAGGAAAGCGTTCATGCACGCACCGGAGATGCTTCCGATCTCGAGGAAGAAGTAGTCCTTGGTGAGCACGGCCGACCTGCCGAGGATGCGCATGAGACCAGCGAACAGCTCGTTCCTGTCGGGCGCGCAGACCGCACCCACCAGGAACATGAGGGTGAAACCGGTGAGCACGCATTTGAGAACCGTGCTGTTGCTGAGCTGCCTGAGTCTGCCGATTGCCATGAATCCATCCCACGTGCCATGCGCCGTCGACGCATGGCACATCCACTATGCCAGATGAGGGTCGTGCAACAGGGCGCGACCGATTCCGATGAGGTCGGCGACGCCCTCCTGGAGCAGATCCTCCGCCTGCCCCAAGGTCTGCACGCCTCCGGTCACGAGCACCGGAACATCCACCGCCTCCTTGACCGCCCGGGACATGTCCCCGAAATAGCCAGGCTCGGTATGCCCCTCGCGGGTATACCGGCAGATACCGCCGGACAGGTCGAGGAGATCGACCCCGGCAGCCTCGAGCAGCTGGGCCGCCTCCACCGCATCGGCGATCGTGTTACCGCCCTCCAGGTAGTCGCAGCCACCGAGTCGGACAGCCACCGGATAGTCCTCCCCCACCGCGTCCCTGATCGCGGCAACCGTCTCGAGATGGATGCGCAGCCTGCTCCCGCATGACCGGGAGCCGTAGGCGTCATCGCGATGGTTGGTGAGCGGGGAGAGGAACTGGTTCAGCAGGTAGCCATGGGCGCTGTGGATCTCCACACCATCGTAACCGGCGGCCTTGGCACGCATGGCGGAGGCGACGAAGGCGACCTCGATGGCCTCGATCTCGCCGACCGTGAGTGCACGGGCCGGACCCTTGCCAAGGTCGCCCGCACTCGGGGCGACGCGGTCGGGGGAAAGCGCCATCGCACCCGCATGGTTCAGCTGCGCGAAGACCTTGATGCCCGGTGAGGTCCCGTGGATGACGGCCACCAGCTCCGCAAGACCCTCGACATCGTCATCATCCGCGATCGAGAGCTGGGTGGCGGTCAACCTGCCCACCGCCGTCGGTGCGAGATGCTCGGTGATGATGAGGCCGAGTTCCCCGTTCGCCGCCCGGGCACGATAATGCTCGATATGCGCAGGTTCGACATGACCGGCGACGGACTGGTTCGTCGCCATCGGGGGCATCACGATACGCGAGCGCAACTCGGTGCGGTTGATGAGGATGGTTTGGTTCCATAGGGTCGTCGTGGTCCCGTTGCTTGTGGTGTCCATGGTCTCCGGCTTCTTCTATTTACCTGATAAGTGATGAATCTTGAATCTGAATGCACAGGATGAGAGTCGATTTACCTATATAGTAATGACTGCCATCCTGACCTGCATGATCATCTCAGGATGTGGATCTGCGGTTGCGGTTGAAGTTGATAAGGCAACCCGCCTTGAGTATCTCACGCTCCTCTGCGGTCATGTCCGCGATGTACAGCTCGACCTGGACCGGCGCGCCCCCATCATCGGGGCTGATGACATGGGCCGTGATGCTGCTCAGGTCCCCATCGAGCGCGGCGCGGATACCCGGTACGAAGATGAAGTCACCCACGTCGAACACGGAGACATCGCCCCTGTACTGGAATGGGATCATGCCCCAGTTCATGCAGTTGCTCCGATAGCGTTTCGTCGCGTACTCGTTCGTGATGTTCGCCAACGCACCGAGCACACGCTGGCACGAAGCCGCCTGCTCGCGCGCGGAACCGTCACCCGGCTTGTTGGCATAGATGGTCGAGCCTATCTCCACCGTCATCGGGTCGAGGAGCTCCTGCCCCGGGATGGCCCTGATGGCCTCGAAGACCCCTTCGAGGCTCGGGTCGATGGTGCCCGCGAGCCGCGCGTCCTCGAGTGCCTTGACCGCCTTTGCACGGCCCACGTACGCCGGGTCGCGACGGGACAGGGTGAACTCGGCCAAGCCGAGCGGGTTGGAGCGGAACGAGGAGGTCTCCCCCGAGGGGATGAGCTCATCGGTCGTGGTGACCTCGTCCTCGATCTTCGAGGCGACCTGCAGCAGGATGTCATCCGCAAGCGGCTCCTGCTCGGGCCAGTCCTTGATGTTGGGACCATAGCGGAGAGCGTGATCGAGGTTCGCCTTCCCGAAGCCCTGGAAGACACGGGAGCGATAGGAGCGGTCGTCATAGTCGTACTCGGGGATGTCCCCCCAGCAGTCGAGCGATTCGGCGCTCGTCACGATACCGCCGTTGACCGCTGATGCGGCGACCGAACGGGCATCCATGAGCGCGACCGCGGCCATCTGTCCCTCGCCGGGCTTGGAACCCTCGCGGTTGGGGAAGTTGCGTGTCGCATGACGGAGCGAGAGCGCGTTGTTGGCGGGCGTGTCGCCGGCGCCGAAGCAGGGACCGCAGAATGCCGTGCGCACGATGGCACCGGCATCCATGAGGTC
>OMSY01000089.1 GCA_900313875.1 uncultured Actinomycetes bacterium | reverse complement strand
GCTACGATGACCTGCATGTCGGCATCTCCTTCCTTGGGCGAACGGCACATGCATGAGCGGCCGGGACGGGAACCGGGATGAGCGGGGACCGGGGTGAACGGCACAGGGAACCGATCCGCTCACTCATGCATGCGCTCCACCATCGGTGCCCCCATCCTGCCCGACCCGCTCGAAGGGAACCCCATCCCTCAGGGCATAGCTCATCGCCATGAGCTCGTCCGTCATGATCTCACCACGTTGCTTGCGCGGGTAGCCGTCGAATTCCTCGCACCAGACCGGCTTGCCGATACGGATGACGATCTTGGGGAAACGGAACAGTTTCGAACCCACCGGTTTGACACGGTCGGCTCCCTGGATGCCGACGGGGATGACGGGCACCTTGGCCATCCGGGCGATGAGCGCGACACCTGCATGGTACGTGGGGACCTGCCCCTCATGACGGATGCGCGTCCCCTCGGGGAAGATGCCCAGATGCTCGCCGCGGGCAAGCGAGGCGAGAGAGCGCCGGATTGCGGAGCGGTCAGCGGTCTCGCGCTTGATGGGAAACGACCCGAGACGCGCGAGCAGACCGCGGAGAACCCTGTGCTCGAACAGCTCTTCCTTGGCGATGAACCTGATGTTGAGCTTGAACGCCCAGACGAGGAGGATGGGATCGAGGTACGAGGTATGGTTCCCCGAGACGATGGCAGCCGTTCCCTCGGGAAGCAGGCCGAGGTTCTCCCTACCCTCCACCCTCACACGGTGGAAGACCTTGAGATAGATGGTCACGAGCACGTAGGCGATCCATGGGAAGATCCTCACACCCCGCTCGGGACCCTTGAGAGGACGGTCGAAGAAGTCCTCGTAGGGACGGATGAGGTGGTGTCTGGATGTGCTCTGGACCATCTTCCCACCCTCGGCATCCTTGGCTCCGTCATCCTGCCGGATGGACTCATCAGATGTCATCACGAACCTATGGCCTTTCCCCGGTTGCAAGGTCCACGATACATGCGATCACCTCATCGAGGGTCATATCGGAGGTGTCCACCTCGACGGCATCCTCGGCTTTCGCAAGCGGGGCAGCCGAACGCGAGGCATCCCTGTCATCGCGCTCGAGAATGGAGGCGAGCAGAAGCGCCTCGTCCGTCTCCCCCACCCCACGCCGAGCGTTCTGCAGGCCCCGACGGTGCGCACGGACCTCGGGGCGTGCCGTGAGGAACACCTTGAGGTCGGCGTCGGGGAAGACCACCGTACCGATGTCACGTCCCTCCATGACGATGTCATGGCTGCGACCATAACCGCGCTGCTGGTCCGTGAGCGCACGGCGAACCGCAGGCCATGCGGAGACCGGGCTGACCGCCCGATCCGTCTGCGCGGTCCGGATCTCATGCGTGACATCGCGGCCCGCGATGCTCACCGTCCCGGGACCGGACTCGCCGAACGCGATCGGCTCGCTCCCGGCGATCCGGGCGAGAGCCGGCTCGTCATCGAGGGAAACCCCTTCCTCGAGAGCACGGTATGCGACGGCACGGTACATCGCACCGGTGTCCAGGTACTGGAACCCCAATCGGTCGGCTACCTGACGTGCAACGGTCGACTTGCCGCTTCCAGCAGGTCCATCGATCGCGATGATCACAGACACACCTCCAGATGTCAGACGAATTCCCCGAGCTGCTCGGGAGAGAGGCCGAGTCGCTCCAGATAGACGGTTTCGTGGTCCTCCACGCTGACCAGCGCGGAATGCACGTTGGCGAGCGTGATCTGCCACATATGCTGACCGGGAACGGAGAGCCAATGGGAGAGCATCCCCCGGATGGACCCCCCATGGGAGACGATGGCCGTCCTGCCATCGAGCGCGGCGAAGCTGGACGCAGCCTCGGCAAGACGCGCGCGGAAATGCTCCATGGACTCAGCGCCCTCGACCGGCCAGTCGTCTGCATGGTCACCCCAGGGGAGGGGCAGACCCGCTTCGTATATCTCGGCGGTCGACTTGCCCTCTATCGGACCGAAATCAAGTTCGCCGATACGGTCATCGACCGTGATCGGACAGGATAGCTCGGAAGCGGCGGGTTCCGCGATCGCGCGGCACCGGTCGAGCGGTGAGGTGATGATGCGGTCCGGCTTCCAGGAGATGATGCCGGCGATGGCACGGGCACACTGCTCGACGCCCAGCTCCGTGAGAGGGGCGTTCAGCTGCCCGAGGTAATAATGGCCCTCGTTGGCGACGGTCTGCGGATGGCGCATGAGGAGCAGATGCCCGTTGCGCGAGAAACCGGAGGTATACCCATGTGGATCCATCGTACAGCCTTCCTGTCGGATGACCAGCTGGCTGCAGTCTATCACCAATCGGACGCGCGCTTGAGCATCGAGACCTCGCTATCGGTAAGCTCGCGCCAGCAGCCTTCCTCCAGATCGCCGAGGGTCAGCGGACCGAAGGAGATGCGTGCCAGGGAGAGGACCGGATGACCGATCTCGCCGAACATGTACCGGACCTGCCGATGCCGCCCCTCGGCGATGGTGCAGCGGACCCTCGAGGTCGGTCCGGAGGAGAGCAACTCGACCTGAGCCGGGGCGCACGGACGCGCATAGGCCTCCTCCGCAGCATGCCGCGTGATGAGTATCCCCTCGCGCAGGGGGTCGAGCGCACTGTCCACCACACGTCCCTCGACGACCGCCTCGTAGGTCTTGGGGACATGATGGGAAGGATGGAGCAGGCGGTTGCCCATCTCACCGTCGGTGGTGAACAGGAGCAACCCCGTGGTATCCCGGTCGAGCCGCCCCACAGGATACAACCCAGGGTACTGCTTCCAAGGAACAAGCGCACGCATGTCCGGCCTGTTGCCGGGATCGCGCATGGTCGTGACGAACCCCGCAGGCTTGTTGAGCATGAGGTAGGCATGCCCATCACCGTGATGCACGACCTTGCCGTCGACCGTGACCACGTCGACGCGGGGGTCGACCCTGCTTCCGAGCTCCGTCACGACGATACCGTTCACCCGTACGCGACCAGCGGTCATGAGGTCCTCGGACTTCCGTCGCGAGGCCACGCCGGCACGGGCGAGGAACTTCTGCAGGCGCATGGGAACGACGCGCTCCTCACGGGGCACGGACGGCTCCGAGGACCTGGATGAACCCGTCGGGACGGCAGCGGACCCGTCTTCTCGCGGAGCGGTCATGCATCAGCCTCCGTTCCCCCATCAGGCACACCCGGTCCGGATGCCTGCCCGGACCCGTCGGCCTCAGACGTCACCTCATCGCCCTCATCGAAACCGAGCTCCTCCTGGATCTCCTTGGGTCCTTCGTTGACGCCGGAAAGCGACCCCGCTCCGAGTCGCTCGCGTATGAGCCGCCTGCTCTCCTCATCAGGAGCGAAGTCCTCGATGGGAGGCAGGTCGTCGAGGCTGTTGAGGCCGAACCTCTCCAGGAAGGCATTGGTCGTCACGTAGAGCACCGCGCCCCCGGGACGCCGCTCGCGCCCGGAGGGGCGGATGAGGCCCTTCTCCGTCAGGGATGAGACGACCCCATCGCTGTTGACGCCCCTGATGGCGCTGATGCCGCTCCGTGCGACCGGTTGATGGTAGGCCACCACGGCCAGCGCCTCGAGCGCGGCCTGCGAGAGCTTGTGCGTGTCCCAGGACAGGACATACTTCTCGATGAGCGCATGGAATGCAGGATGCGAGTACAGGCGCCAGCCACCGGCGACCTCACGCAGCTGGATACCTGCTCCACGCTCATGAAGCGAATCGGAGAGGCTGCGCAGGGCCTCCTCGACCCGTGAGGGGGCGATGCCGATGATATCTGCAAGGGTGAGCGCCGTGACGGGTTCGTCGGACACGAAAAGAAGCGCCTCGAGCGCTGCCTCGAGGTCGAAGGGCAGGTCGAGGAGGTCGATGCGCTCGTTGTCCCTGTCGTTCATGCATTTCCTCCTTGGATGTCATCGGAACCCGTGCCCCCACCTGCCCCCTGCACAGGCGATGCTTCGACCGGCTCCCTGAGATAGGTGATCCCTATGTCCCCGAACCGTGCATCCTGATGCAGGTCCACCGCCTGCCGCTTGTAGAGCTCCAGGAAGGCGAGGAACGTCGCGACAAGGATCCCCGGGTCATCCTGACCGTCGAGCAGCTGCCGGAACGTCGAGGACCCCTCCCGTCTGACGGTATCGAGGACGGCATTGACCCTGAGCTCGAGCGGGATGGGCATGGCCGCGATATGCTCGGCTTCCAGCAGGAATATGTCACGTCGCATGGCGAGTTCCGCGCAGATGATACCGAGCCCGTTCAGGGTGACCCCCTCAAGGTAATCAGGCATGAGGTTGAGGAAGCGCTCCTCCAACCCTGCGTTACGCGGGTGCATGCGGGACTCGTTCTCGAGGCGCGTCCGCAGGGCATGTGCCGCGGAGCGGAACTGCTGATAGACGAGCAGGCGGCCTATCAGCACCTCACGCGCCTCCTCCAGGGGAAGCTCCTCTTCATCGGATGCCGACTCCGGTTCCTCCTCGGGCAGGAGGGACATCGCCTTGATCTGCAGGAGCTGCGATGCGACGAGCAGGAAATCACTCGCGACATCGAGGTCGAGGTCGGCCATGCGGTCAACGTAGGCGAGGTACTGGTCGACGATCTCGACGAGCGAGATCGCACCGATGTCGACCTTCTGATGGGTGACGAGGTGGAGGAGCAGGTCGAAGGGACCCTCGAACGCATCGGTTCTCACACGATACGACATCTACCGGTCTCCCCTCGCGTCATCACCACGTCCGCATGGACCGCGCATGACCACAGCGGCCAGGGCGCACACGCTCGCCAGATAACCCGTATGCGCATACCCTGTCAACCCGAGCAGGACGTTCGCAACCCTGTACGCCGTGTTCTCGAGATACCAACCGACCGGGTCGATATGAAGGAACCAGGGAAGCACGATCAGGATGATGATGAGCACGGGCATGCTGTAACGCTCGACCTGATAGTAGGTCTTGAGATGCTTGTCGGGAAGCAGCGGGGCGATGAGCGAGGAGCCATCGAGCGGAGGCAGGGGGATGAGGTTGAAGAACATCAGGAGCAGGTTGACCTGCACGAAATAGGCGCAGACCTGCCATGTCCAGTATCCCAGCTGCGAGGAGCACAGGAACAGATGCCTCGATGCATATGCGAGCGCAGCACCGATGAGTGCAAGAAGGAGGTTCGTCACGGGCCCCGCGAGACCGACGACCACCTCCCCCACCTTGCGGTTGCGAAGGTTCCTGGGGTCATAGGGTACCGGTTTCGCGAACCCGATGATGGGAGCACCGGAGAATGCGAGCATGAGGGGCAGGAGCACCGAGCCGAAGGGGTCGAGATGCTTCAGGGGGTTGGGCGACAGCCGCCCCATGCGCTTCGCGGTGTTGTCCCCCATGCGCAGGGCCGCAAATCCATGCCCGATCTCGTGGAGGACGATGGAGAACATCACGAGGGCGACGACGATCAGGTTGACGAGCATCTTGGAAAACGTTGCGTTGGACAGGAAACTCACCCCCTCGGGGCGCGGGACGGGGCACGCATGTCATCCGACCCGGCACTGGCGCCGCCATCCTCCTGCAGGGCGTATAGACGGCAGGAGATGCGCCATTCGATGAAGAGGCAGGCAAGGAAGATCGCCAGGAACGTCACATGGCAGTTGCCCTGCGTGACGATGACATGCAGCGTCGGCAGGAACTCGAAGGTGTAATGCGAGAGCGCCGTGATGAAAGATGCGAGGAAACCCAGACGCAATGACAACCCCAGCAACGATACCATGAAGCCGAGGAAATACAGCAGGTAGGTGCACAGGAAGACGAAACGCAACATATGCAGCACCATACGGCTCGATATCCTCGTCATGACTCCACCTCCTCATCTCCATGGTGTCGACCCCTGGGTTGCCAAGGGCAAGCGGGCTGTGAGGCAGGGCTACGACCCCTGTTCCACAGCCGACGTTCCACACCCACCCGACACCGCGGCCGTCATCTCCCCAGCTCCTTCAGGATACGCTCGCCTTCCTCCTCGAGCTCGAGCCAGCGTTCCTCAAGTTCGGGAATGCGTTTCTTGAGTTCCGTGTACTCCCTGATCGCGGCGTCGAATGCGTCG
>OMSY01000169.1 GCA_900313875.1 uncultured Actinomycetes bacterium | reverse complement strand
GCCGTGAACGAGCCCTTGTCCAAGCTGAACGTCACGCCGTTCAGCACGTTGACGCCCGTGTTCCCGTACGAGAACGAGTAATCTTCCACTTCAAGCGCGTACTCGGGCATGATATCCAATCCTCCTGTCAGGTGAGCGAACCGGCGGATGCAGATGCGCCCCGTTTGGCCATCTCCATCCGCCGAGCCGCTCGCCACATCACCGTTTGAACCGCTCGAGCTCCACCAAAAACGGCAAGCCCAACATCAGCGCGTACGTCAGATAGCCCCACAGCGGCTCGATGGCTGACACGCGCGGGTAGAACTTGAACGACCCGGTTCCGGTCACAAGAAGCACGATGTTCACCACAATCAGCGCAATCAGCAATCCGAGCACGATCCGCTCGCGCACGTGCCATTTGAAGCGCGCATACGACGTGCGCGACGTCGCGCCGTAGCCACGTGCGCACATGGAATCAGCCGTCTGAACGGAATCCTCCATGCCGAGGCCTGTGAGGACCGTGGCCATGCGTATGCCCCGTTTCAGTTTGCCGTTCTTCGACTGGTCGTAACAGCCGACAAGAGCTTCCTGCGAGTCATAGATGGAATGTCCGCGGCTGACCATGCGCGGAATCCAACGCGAGATCATCGAAACCATCAGCGATATGGTGGGCAGTTTGCGCCCGAACAAGTACGTGAACTTATCTTCGGTCATGACCTCGTTGTAGCAGGAAAACCAGAGCAAGATGGCAACCAACATGCCCCCGACCGCAAGTCCGTAACACAAGCCCTCGACGGTGACGCTGAACGGCCCCCATTTCCACAACGAGGTAGCTCCGGCTGAATTGAACAGCGAATTCAGAATGCCGACGAACAGCACCATGGGGATGAACATGCCCAATGAGCGCAAAAACGGGCGCACACCCCGTAGATACACGAGGTATGCGCCCGCCATGATGCAGGTCAACACGACGTACACCGGATGCTGCGTGCTGAACGTGAAGCATATCGCCGTCAGGAAGAACAGCATGCACACTGCCGGGTGGTATGTCGCGAACAGACCCTTCGCCATCGAGCTGGACGGTTGTTACTGTGCAGTGTAGTCGGAAGTAAACGTCCAGACGATCTCGTCGCCGTTGGCAATTACCAAGCCATCTGCGCCGACGTTCGGAGACTCGCCGTTGACGGTGAACGTCCAGCCGGCATTCGGTCCCACCTCGGAAGCGACGACATCTGCGATGCCGTCAACGTACGTGGAACCAGACGAGCTGACGACCGACAAGTCGAGGCCCGTATCGATGAGGGCGTCGTACACCGTCGCGCCCTTCTTCGCCGAGACGGCAGAGTCGTACAAGAGGCCCTTGTCGGCATCGCTCGCATCGATCTTCATCGTGAAGGTTACTTCGTCGTCAGCCGCCGCGTTGCTTGCCTCGGCCTGCTCGCTGCCCGTGCTCGACGAGGCAGCTGCACTGCCGGTGCTGGCCGGCGCGCTGCTGGCGCTCGACGACGCAGCTGCACTGCTAGCGCTGGCCGATGCGCTGCTCGCGCTCGACGATGCAGCCGAGCTCGATGCCTGCTGGCCGCACCCGGCCAGCACAAGCATCAGCGCGAACACGCATGCTGCGATAAATATCGATAACAACTTGGAATTCCTGCTCATCAGGTCCCTCCTCTTCCGTCAACCCTTTTCCTTGCTGCAAACGAACGGGCCGTGACGCAATAACGCCACGGCCCGTATTCGCCGTTTGCACGCAGGCCCTTGAGCAATCCCGCTCAGCCAACCTGCTTATGCTTCGAGGTATTCTGACTCGCGCATGTCGCTAAAACCGCGACCGTCGCAGCACTCTCGCCTTCCCAGGTAACCCCAGTGACTATGCGAGTGCGCAACAAACGCTCACAGCGGCGGGTACCGTCCGGGACTCTCACCCGATTCCCTCTTCCAACATTGCCGATTATACAAGGTGTAGTCCTTTGATTACCATGCCATAATCGTAAGAGTTGCAGACAGAGCATTGTCAAATGGAGCAAACCGTGAAACTGCTGACCAACTTCGCCGTCTACGGCGGATGCCTTGACGAATACGGCGACGTCACCGCACTTGCCGGCGATTGCGCCGAGCTTGGCCTGGACGGAATCGAAGTCGTGTGGGGGCATGGGGACGATGCGGGCGAAACGCTTCCCAACGACCTCGTGGTGGGCTATCACTTGCTATTCTTCTCAACCTGGGTCGATTTCTGGCTTGGCAAGAAGGAAGCGCTGCTCGACGAGTTTGTCACGTGGGAAGCTGTGAAGGACTGCTACGAGGCTGAAACGCCCGACGAGCTTGTGGCGCGATTTCGGCGCGACTTGCAGCGCGCCATAGATTTCGGGGCGGAATACGTCGTGTTCCACGTGTCCGACGTCCGCATGCGCGAATGCTTCACCTACGAGTTCAGCCACACCGACCGCCAGGTGTGCGACTGTGCGTGCGAGCTGATCAACAGGATTTTCGACGGCGTGGAAACCGACCTGGCGCTCCTCGTCGAAAACCAGTGGTGGCCCGGGTTCACGTTCTGCGACCCGCCGATGACACGCCGCCTGCTAGACGGGATAGCGTATGACAACACCGGCATCATGCTCGACACCGGCCACCTCATGAGCACGAACACGAAGCTGCGCACGCAGAAGCAGGCGCTGGATTACATCCGCGATTGCTATGACGCACATGGCGATGTGGCAAGAAAGGTGCGCGGGCTGCATTTGCACCAATCGCTGTCGGGAGAATACGTCGAGCGCACGCTCGGTTTCGTGCCCGAGGACTTCACGGGCGACTACCTGCAGCGATTCACGTCATCGTATGGCCACGTGCTGAACATTGACCGCCACGAGCCTTGGACCGATCCGGCTGTCGCGGACCTTGTGCGCCACATCGGGCCCGAGTGGGTGACAAACGAGCTATCAGCCAGCTCGCGCGCCGAACGCAACGAACGCTTGCGCGTCCAGCTTGCCGCGCTGGGCGTGTCTTCGGGAAGCTGATGCTGATTGGAAACCGTATCTCGATGCACGGTTATCACAGCTTCGAAAAGCTCAGGGGGGCATCGCATCACATCAACTTGAGCGACAGCTCGATGTGGAAGACCGTGTCGCGGTCTTTGAAATCGACATCGGCTATCTCGCCTATGCGCTTGAGGCGGTATTTCAACGTGTTCAAATGCACAAAAAGCTTTTGGGCCGTTTCCGATTGATTGCAGCCGGTTTCAACGTAAACGCGCAGCGTTTCCAGCAAGTCGGTGCCGTTTTCCAGGTCGTAGCTCTCGAGCATCCCGAGCGCGGGATGAAGCAAGTCACGGGCAACCGGCTCCTTTTGCAGTACGCCGATGAGAAACGGCAATGCCAAGTCGCGGCAATGGCGAATCCCCGCAGAAGGCGATGCGCCCAACGCGAACACCGCCTGGCGATATGCG
>OMSY01000101.1 GCA_900313875.1 uncultured Actinomycetes bacterium | reverse complement strand
CGCGCTCGATCTCGGTGAAGCCAGTGCCGTCGAGGTCCTGCAGGCGGTAGACGAAGTCGTACGTCGCGGTATGCTCGACGTACCTGACCTCCTTCTCGACCTCCTTGCCGTTCTTCACATCATCAGCGGTGATCGTGACCGTGGGGGTCGTCGGATAATACGTCGGCTGCCCCTCGATGTACTGCTGCTCGACCTGGGTCGAGGTGGGCACCGTGACCGTGAACGGGAGACCGCGGTCGTCGATCTGGTGGATCTCCTTGCCGAAATCGACGCGGCGGTCGCCCACCAGGTAATAATACTTTACCGTGATGGTATAGATATTGATGTCCCTGAACACCGCCTTGGCGGTCAGGCCGCCCTCGGGGACGAGGGTCGCGGCCGTGACCTCGGTGCCATCCTGGGCGTTGACCCATTTGTCGAACGTGAAGCCCTCCTTGGAGGGGCTCTGCGGCAGTACGCCGACGGGCTTGCCCGGTTCCAGCTGGTAGACGCCGATGGGGTCCTGGCCGTCATCCACGACGAACCTGACCTCGGCGAGGTCCCGGAACCGCGCGACCAGCTTCATGTCGCCGGTGACCGGGGTGCTCTCGCTCACCGGTCCGGCCGCAGCGTCCGCGCCCTCCAGGTACCAGCCCGTGCACCGGGCCCCGTCCCTGCTGGGATATGCGGGCAAGCTGCCCAGGGTCTGGCCCTCCGCCTTGTCGTAATACCTCGTGACATAGGGTTCATCGGAATCCCCGGACACATGGAACCGCACGACATAGCTGACGGGCGTGGACACGGCCTTCGCGGTCAGACCGGCCTTGGGGACCACGGTCTCCGCCGTGACCGTCTGGCTCCCGTCGTCCGCGTCGACCCACCGGTCGAACGCGTTGCCAGCCGTCGCCGAGGCGGGACCGACCGGCAGGCTGTCCCCGATGGGCTGACCCGGCTGGAGCCTGAGCTCCTCATAGGGGTTCCCCTCGTCGTCGAGGAACCTGACCGTCGGCCAGCTCGCATACCCCGCCACCAGGTTCGTGTTGCCGTCGAGCACCGTGTCGCTCGTCACCGGACTCCCCTGCCCGTCGATGAACCAGCCGATGAAGCTCGACTCCTCCTTCTCGGGGGCGGCGGGAAGCTCGCCCAACGCCTCACCTGCCATCCATTCGAACGTGTTCACCTGTTGCCCGTCGGCACCGGCCGCGATGAGGGTCACGGTCACGGGCGTGGGCGCAGATGCGGCGGAAGCGACGGAAGAGGCGGGCTCGGTACCTGTCGCTCCTTCCGTGGTCGCCCCTCCCACGTCGGTGCCACCCGTCGCCGGGCTCACGGCGAGCACGTAGGTCGAGAAGTCCTTGCTCGCGAAGGTGGCGGAGGTGGCGGTGACCGAGGAGGTGCGGACCCTCTCGGCCGAACCCTGGCCATCGACATGCACCACGCTCACCGTCTCGCCCTGTGAGGCGGAGACACCGAACAGCGAAACGGTGACGGGCATCTCGGGCTGGACCTTCTTGCCGTCCTTGTCGACGAACGAGATATCCGTGGCCCTCGCGTCGGAGACCCCGTCACCGAGAACGCTCTTCACGGCAGGCATGACGGAGTCGGACGGGACCTCGGTCAGGACCATGTCGGCGCCTGCGGGCAGGGCACCCTTGGGAGACAGCACCTCGACGGCCACGTCTCCCGCGGCGTCGTTGAACGCAGCTGCCGGATAAGGCTCACCCGCGGTCTCGCCTTCGGACAGGACCCGCGCTGCAACGACGTAGGTAGCCTCGAGCGTGTCGGCGGAGAACTCCTGGGTCTTCGCGCTGGCTTCGGTGGTGGTGACCCGCACGGCTTCCGGAACCATCTCGGGAACCCGGTAGACCGCAACGTCATCCGAGGGGGCGGCGGTGCCCGAGAACGTCACCTTCACGGTCTTGCCGGCGGGAACCTGGACCTCCGCACCGTCCTTGTCGCGGATGACGAGGTCGAGCGCGATGACGACCTGCGCCTGGGGGTCCGCATCGGAGATGGCGGCCCTGACCTGCTCATCGGGCGCCTGTGACGCCTCGAGGGTCCAGTGTTCGGGAAGAACGCCCTCCTCCACATCGACGGTCACCTTGACACGGTCGACGCGCGCGGTCTGGGTCGCCTTGGGCTTCGCGACCTCCTGCCCGGCATCGGTCGGGGCAGCGTCGGTCGGGGCGGCGTCGGAGGAGGGGTTGGAGGAAGAGGAGCCTGCAGATGCGGCTGGTTGGTCGTCAGCTGAGGTGGCGAGCTGGTCCGACTGGTCGGTCGTCTCGGTGCCGGTTGCCGGGGCATCGGAAGCCGTCGCCGCGGGGGCATCAGCGGAGGGGGTCGCAGATGCGGCGGCATCGCCGTTCGGCTCCTGCGCGAGGGCGCCTACGGGCGTGAGGGAGAGGACCATGCTGAGGGATATGGCCATGGTCAGGAACGAACGGCCCATCCGTCTCAGGGCATCGGACGTCACCCGGCGGGACCCGCATCCCGTGCCGGACCCCACCCGTCGTGCACGCCCCCCGGCAGAGGTACGGGCGGGCGCAAGCAGAGCATCGTCGGTGTAGTGCTGCCTCATGGCGGTGTCCCCTCAAACATCCCAAGCAGTATCACTGGCGTCAGTGCAGATCGCTATTCGGTTCGTGACGATTCGCAACTCATGATTATATATGACGTCGGGCCGGATGCATTTGGATTCCAACGGGCCACTAACGCCCCCACCATCTTAGCGGGCGGCACGCACCGAGGTCCTGTTTGGCGGAATTGTGGGCGAATCGGTCACGGTTGCCGAGGGAGGGGTTTGCCATCCAGCATGCTGTATCGTATAGTCTTGACCTGCTATACCGTATAGCTTCCATCGTGAAGGAGCCTGCCATGGTCGTCCAGATGAACACGCGCATCGATGCCAAGACGAAGCGGGATGGCGACGAGGTGTTCGCACGGGCCGGCTATTCCGCCAGCCAGGTCGTGCGCATGGTCTGGGAGTATGCCGCACGCAATGCCAGTGACGCAGCAGCCGTCAACGCCCTGCTCGAAAGCCTGAAGGAGCCGACGGCGGACCAGGACGCCCAGCGCGAGATGCGCATGCAGGCGGTCCGAAGCTCGGGAGCCCTGGTCGACGGGCTCCTGGAAGAGCGCGGTCTGTCGTGGACCGGCCCGTATGAGCCCCTTCCCTACGCAGAGCTGCGGGAACGAGCCCTCATCGAACGTGCCAGCGAGAAGGGCCTCCTATGACCAAGCGCGTCACGTTGCTCCTGGACACCGATGTCTGGCTCGACAACTACCTGAGCGCACGATCCGGGCACCAGGTCGCCAACCGTTTGCTCGACCTTGCCGCCCGATGCGATGCCGACCTGCTCGTACCGTTGGTATCGCTCAAGGATTTCTTCTACCTCATGCAGGTGGAGCTCAAGCGATGCGTCACGGCAGGCACAGACACCCCCGCCCCCGGCGACATCGGCGCCATCAGGGAGATTGCCTGGGCAGCGTTGGAGAACCTTTCGGAGATAGCGACCGTGGTTGGCGGGGACGGTTCGGATGCCTGGACCGCACGCAAGCATCGCACCATCCACGATGACTTCGAGGACGATCTCGTGATCGCCGCTGCCCTACGTTCGAAGGCGGGCTTCCTGGTCACCTGCGATGAGAGGCTGTTGAGGCATGCACCCGTCGCAGCGCTCTCGCCCAAGGACATGGTGTCCTATCTGGAGGCTCGGCTCGCTTGATGGTGGCCCGCTGCGGCACCGGATGACATACCGCAACGTGGCGGGGACCGGTGCGCCATCGCGGGGGCGCTGCACGGGCG
>OMSY01000104.1 GCA_900313875.1 uncultured Actinomycetes bacterium | reverse complement strand
TCGACGACGGCGATGTCGTAATCATCGGGAACATGCTGGCTCGACACGAGCTGCCAGTAGACCAGCTCGAACATACCGAGCACCTCGAGGAGATGCTCCTCCACGTTGGTGATCTGGAGCTGGCAGCCATAGTCGCTCGCAAGGCCGAATATGGCGACGCGGGCAGGTGGGCGCACGATGTCGATGCTGGGATTGGTGTTGGCGAGGTTGAGCCCGAAGATCGTCTTGCCCATCTACATCGCCCCCTGGATGTTGACGGCTTCCCAATAGTTGAACACCGGGCCATCGATGCAGACGTACTGATGCCCGACCATGCAGTGACCGCATTTGCCCATGCCACAGCGCATGTTGCGCTCGAAGGAGACGTAGATATGGTCGTTGGACAACCCGAGCTCGCGCATGAGCTCGACGACCGAGCGGTACATGGGAGGAGGCCCGACGATGGCACCGTAGGCCTCGGATGCATCGATATCGACCTTGTCGAAGTGATCGGTCACACGGCCGACCTCGCCGTCCCAATCCTCACCTTCCCCGACGCCATCGACGGTCAGGACCAGGTTGAAGTCCTTGCGGTGCCGCCACATCTCGAATTCCTTGCGGAACATGACATCGGCAGGCGAGCGCGATCCATACAGGATGGTGACCTTGCCGAACTCGCTGCGCTCGTCATGAACATGGTTGATGAGCGACTTCAGGGGAGCGATGCCGAGACCGCCGGCCACGAGGAGCAGGTCATGGCCCTTCATCTCCTCGAAGGGAAACCCCCTCCCGAACGGACCGCGGATGCCCACGATGTCGCCGCACTGCTTGTCGTGGAGCGCCGTGGTCACCGTACCCGCGCGACGGACGCACAACTGGATGAACCCCTGCTTGGAAGGTGCGCTCGAGATGGAGATCGGTGCCTCGCCCACCCCGAAGATCGAAAGCTCGACGAACTGCCCGCACTCGAACGTGAACGCCTCGCGGATATGAGGGTCGATGAGACGGAACTCGAAGAGCTTCTCATGCGCGGTCAGCTCGTCGATGGAGGTGATGCGTGCAGGCCATGGCCGGTACAGGTTGGCTGCCATCAGCTCACGGCCATCGCGGACGAAACGACCATCCCCACCCTGGTCCTTCAGGATGCTGGTTGCTCGATATACCATCAGACACCGACCTTTCCAGCGGTCTCCCCCTCGGGCGGAACCTGCTGCCCCTCGTCCCCGATGACCTTGCGTGCGCGGGCCGCCACCGCCTGCGACTGCAGGCCATCGATGACGGCACGTGGGTTGATATGGGCCTTGCAGGCGACCTCGCACCGACCGCAGCCGGTGCAGAGGATCTCTCCATGGCGGTTCAGGTAACCGAGGAACTTGTGATAGAAGCGATGACGCACCCGCGATGCCGCCGTGGCCTCGAAGTTGTATCCCCCGGCGACGACCTCGAAGTCAGGGGAACAGCAGGAATCCCAGGTGCGGACACGCGTGCCGCTGTCCCCACCAGGACCGAGCACATCGATGATGTCGAAACAGTGGCAGGTGGGGCATACGGATGAACATGCGCCACAGGAAAGGCAGCGGGCACCGAGCTCGTCCCAGAGGGTGTCCTCGTAATAGGCATCCATGAGCATCGGCAGGCCCGAATCATCGGGCATCTCGGGAAACGCGGCCTTGAACTCCTCCTGACGTCTCTGAAAAGCCGCCGAGTCCTCCGGATGCGCCTCCCGGGCATGGGTCGCGCGTGCAAGGGTCTCCGCCGCCTGCACAGAGAGGATGTTCACGAGGTAGCGGTCCCCGATATCATGGAGGAAAAGGTCATATCCGCGGTTGACCTCGTCAGTGCCCCATAGGGTGCAGAAGCAGTGCTCGTCGGGCATGCAGCTGATGCCCACGATGAGCGTCGCCGCACGCTGGGCCGCATAGTAGGGATCGGGGAACTCGGAGTCGAGGAAGACCTCGTCCAGACGGTTGATGGCGTTGATATCGCAGGCATGGAGCCCGAACAGCACACGCGGGACCGCCTCGATTTTCGGCTCCTCGATGCGGTTCTGCGCGGTCGAGAACCCGAAGAGCGTCTCCCGCGGCGGCATCAGGTACTTCTTGGGCGGGAGTATCGTGGTCGTGTAGTCGAGACAGAGGCGCGACGGGTCGCTCCCCACCTCATCGAAGACGAAGGTCCCCTGATGACGTACCGGACCTATGACCTCTGCGCTGAGCGCGAAACCGGCGACAAGCGATGAGACCTCGCTTTTGTCTAGAACGCGGAAGAGCATGCCTTACCTCTCATCTCGGATGGATATCGGCAGGGAGGCTGTATCCGAAAAGGGACGAGAGCCCAAGGAATGCTTCCCCGTGCTCCCGCCCCTTCTGACAAGACCGTCTACTCCTCCCCGAAGAAGATGCCGATCTCCCGAACAGCCGACTCGGGCGAATCGGAACCATGGACGACGTTCTCATCCATCATGAGACCGAAATCGCCACGGATGGTGCCAGGTGCCGCCTCGAGCGGGTTGGTGGCGCCCATGAGCTTCCGGCACTTCGCGACGGCGTCGGGACCCGATATGACCATCTTGACGACGGGGCCGGAGGTGATGTAGGCAAGGAGACCCTCGTAGAACGGCTTGCCCTCGTGCTCGGCGTAGTTGGCCTTGGCCTGGTCGAGCGTCACGTTGGTCAGCTCCATGCGCTCGATGCACAGTCCGGCACGCTCGAAACGGGAGACGATCTCGCCGATATGGCGGTCGCGCACCGCGTCGGGCTTGAGCATGATATAGGTCCTCTGCTGTTCAGGCATGATGTGGGATTCCTTTCACGAAGGGTCGGATCGGTCTATGCATTCGGACGCACGGTCACCTGCGGCCGAACATCAGTACGGGTAGCTTGCGAAATCGAAGTCGATGTCCGAGATCTTCCAGCCGAGCTGGGGCAACGAGCGTGACATGGTGATCCGGTAACGCACCGAGCCGCCCTTGTCGAGCTTCTGCGTCACAACGGCGGTGGACTCCGTCAGGCCACGGTCGACCGACTCGATGGTGATGTCATCGTTGTCAGCCACGCCACTCATGGCGGTCTCGATCTCGTTGGCACTGGCATTCCAGTACTCGTTGACCGGCTGGCCCTGTGCGTTCGCCGCGAACGTCTGCTCGATGACGGACTCCTGCAACGGCCAACCGAAGCCGAACAGGTAGGCCGTGGCCGCACCGATGGCGAGGATCAATACAAGGACGAGGAAGAAGGTGAAGACCTTCACGCCGGCACTCTTCTTCTGCTTGCCGCCCTTGGTCTTCGCGTACTTGCCCGTGTTCTCGATCTGCTCCTCGGTGATGGTGAAGAAGCCGGTATCGTCAGGGGACGGGATGACCGCGGTCTCATTATGGAGGCCCTGCTGATCGAGATAGCCGCTACCGAAGGTATCGAGCCCCGCATCGGGATTCGCCTCCATCCTGGCGATGGCCTTGGCGCGGTCATAGTCGGTCGCAGCGGAATCGCTCAGCTTGTAGGTGCCATCCTCGAGAGCATGTTCGAACGCATCGACGGCCTCGGTCATACGCCCGGTGGCGACATAGGCCTGGCCGAGGTTGGCGTAGGTCTTGCTGCGCGCCTCTGACGTGGTGTCGAAGTCGAGCGCCGCGACATAGGACTCGACGGCATCATGCGGGCGGTTGAGCGCCATGAAGCAGACACCGAGGTTCACCAGGCTGCGTCCGGGATCGGGGTTGTTCTCCTCGAGGGCGGCCTTGCGGAAGACGACACCGGCATCGGCCGGACGGTTGAGCTTGAGCAGGGCGTTGCCCATGGCGGCATAGGCCTTGTACGGCGTCTCGTATGTGTCGTCGTCAAGCGCCTTCTGGAAGCTGTCGATGGCAGCCTCGTAGTGCTTCGTCGCCGAATACGCCACGCCGAGGTTCACATGGAGTGCGGCGGCATGGCCGTAATCGATGTCGTTCAGCGCACGCTGATAGGTGGGAATCGCCTTGTCGAAGCGCTTCATCTTCACAAGGCAGTTGCCCATCATATGATAGATGTACCCCTTGTCACCGGGCTCGAAGCTGTCGATGGAGCTCTTCGCGACATCGAGGAACTCCGCGAGCGCCCGGGAGTAATCTCCGGCATCATAGGCTTTCTGGGCTTGTTCGAATGTTGTCTTATCCATGGCTCTCCAACCGGATGCTGTGATGGACCTGCGTTCAGTCTGCGTTCTCTATGACGATGGACTCTATTATATCGCCTGCGCGGAGCTTCGTGATGACATCATAGCCTTCGATGGTCTGGCCGAACACCGTGTAGCCACGGTCGAGTCCATGCTGGGGGCCGAGGCAGAAGTAGAACTGGGACCCGGCGGAGTTGGGGTCCGCGGAGCGGGCCATCGCAAGGGCACCGGCATCATGGGAGTTGTTCGGGTTGGTCGAGAACTCCTCCTTGATCATGTAGCCCGGACCACCCGTGCCGTTGCCCAGGGGGTCGCCACCCTGGATGACGAACTGCGGGACATAGCGATGGAAGGTGAGACCATCATAGAAACCCTGCTTGGCAAGCTCGACGAAGTTGCCCACATGGATGGGGGCATCGTTGCCCATGAGAAGGACGCGGATCTTGCCCTTGCTCGTGGTGAAGACCGCGATCTCGGTACCGTTGGGCTTGTAGCTAGGCGTGTAAAGTGACATGAAGGACCTCCGTTGCCGCACGGAAGCACATGGGTGCATGCACATCCGTGCAAGGTTGACTGCGGGTGAGATTACCTCAACTTACCAAATACTACCAGTGATGACGCCAAATGATAAGGATAGCCTTGGGAGATTATACGGCAAGGCGCATGTGCCCTGCCGTGCGGTCGCCCTGAAACGCATGCTCGACACGGCCCCCTTGCACGAACACCGCTCGAATTGCTGCGTCCATGGCCCGGCTGGTGGGCAACAGCCACAAAGATATGCTATCGGGGCGTGGTCAACGGGTATAATACCGGGCTTAGGACTCGAAACCGAAGATACTCGAGTGCAGGCAAGTGCAAACATCCCTAGTGGACCAGCTGGACGCTGGCTGATGAGGCTGTTCTCCAGACAGGATGGCCAAGAAGGAGGCGATTGACCATGGGGGCTCCCGATAGCGCGGCAATCCGCAACATCGTCCTTGTAGGACAGGACGGAGCAGGCAAGACATCCCTTGCAGAGGCGATGCTCTTCCGCACGGGCAAGACGAAGAGGCTCGGCACGACCGCGGACGGCAAGTCGAACCTCGACTACGACTCCGAGGAGATCAAACGGCAGTACACCATCGCGACTTCGCTTGCACCCATCGCATACAAGGGCAACAAGGTCAACCTTCTCGACACGCCCGGCAACTCCGACTTCTATGGTGACACCATCGCCGCCATGCTCGTCTCGGAGATGGCCCTGTTCATGATCGATGCCACCTCCGGCGTCCAGGTCGCCACCCGCAAGCTCTGGAAGCGCGCCGTCGAGTTCAACACGGCCCGCGCGTTCTTCGTGAACATGCTCGACAAGGAGAACACCGACTTCGACGAGACGCTCTCCGCACTCCAGGACGAGTTCGGCAGCCGCGTCGGCGCCGTCGCGCTCCCCATCGGCTCCGCCGGTGACTACAAGGGCGTCGTCGACGTCATCCGCATGAAGGCCTACCTGGTCGCCGATGGCAAGGAGAGCATCGGTGACGTCCCCGCGGAGATGCAGGATGCCGCTCAGGCCGCCCATGAGGCGCTCTTCGACCTGGTCGCCGAAGCCGACGACGAGATCATGATGAAGTACCTCGAGGGTGAGGAGATCACCCAGGACGAGCTCGAGACGCTGCTCGGCAAGGCCATCGCCGAGGGTCTTTTCGTACCCGTGTTCGCCGGCGCCGGCCTCAAGTGCTCCGGTGTCGACCTGCTCCTCGACGATGCCATCGCCTTCTTCCCCAACCCGACCGCCCATGCTCCCCTCGCCCTCGCAGGCGAGGAGGCCGGCGAGGCCGTCATCGACCCCGCAGCGGAGCCCGCGGCCTTCGTCTTCAAGACCATGACCGACAACTTCGTCGGCCGTATCAGCTTCGTGAAGGTACTCGGCGGCACGCTCGAGCCCGGCATGGACCTCGTGAACTCCCGCACCGGCAAGAAGGACCGCATGGGTCACCTCAACAGCATGTGCGGTAGCGAGACCTCCGACATCGACGCTGCGGTCGCCGGTGACATCATCGTCATCCCCAAGCTCAACGAGGCCAAGACCGGCGACACCCTGAGCAAGTCCGGCAAGCTCGAGCTCGCCCCCATCCCCTTCCCCACGCCCATCTATCCCGTCGCCGTCGAAGCGCAGGACAAGAAGAGCGAGGACAAGCTCTCCGACTTCCTCAACAAGGCGACCGAGTCCGACCCGACCATCACGCTCAGGCGCGACGAGGAAACCCATCAGTCGCTCCTCACCGGTCTCGGCGAGACCCAGATCAACGTCGTGCTCGCCCGCCTGAAGGAGTCCACCGGCATCGAGGTCAACCTCCCGCCGGTACGCGTCCCCTACCGCGAGTCGATCCGCAAGACCGCCGAGGCACAGGGTCGCCACAAGAAGCAGACCGGTGGTGCCGGCCAGTTCGGTGACTGCTACCTGCGCGTCGAGCCCAATCCGGGTGGCGGTTATGAGTTCGTCGACGAGGTCGTCGGTGGCCGCATCCCGCGCAACTTCATCCCCGCCGTCGACAAGGGCGTTCAGGAGATGCTGGAGCAGGGTGTGCTCGCCGGCTATCCGATGGTCGACATCAAGGTCGCCGTCTACGATGGTTCGTACCACTCCGTCGACTCCAACGAGATGGCGTTCAAGACCGCGGCGCACATCGGTTTCAAGGCCGCTTGCGAGAAGGCGTCCCTGTACCTGCTCGAGCCCATGGCCAACCTCACCGTCACCACCGATGAGGAGTATGCAGGTGCGATCATGAGCGATATCCCGACCCGCCGTGGCCGTATCATGGGCATGGACCACACCTCGGACGGCGACAGCGTCATCAGGGCACGCGTCCCCTACGCGGAGGTCGTCCAGTATGCGAAGCAGCTGCGCTCCCTCACCCGCGGCAGCGGTGAGTACACCATCGAGATCGATGGCTACGAGGA
>OMSY01000102.1 GCA_900313875.1 uncultured Actinomycetes bacterium | reverse complement strand
CCCTTGACAGCGCGCTCGACCACGAGTTCTGGATGTTTGGCCATGGCCTCTGCGAACGTCTCGGACTTGAGCCCTCCCACATAGCCGGTATGGTGGTAGTAGACCTTATCGGCTGCCTTGGTGCCCGTCAGCTTGATCTTGCTGGCGTTCGTGACGACGACGAAATCACCGGTGTCGACGTGCGGCGTGTACTGGGGCTTGTGCTTGCCCTTGAGCAGGGTCGCCACCTTCGTGGCAAGACGACCGAGCGTCAAGTCGGTGGCATCGATGAGAAGCCACTCGCGCTCTACCTCGCCGGGTTTGGCGTAATAGGTTTTCACAGTACTTCCTCCAACTATATCCTTGTTCTGCAACAGAGTTTCACGGGGCTCTGAAATGAACCGTCTCAGTGTACCCGCGTGCCAATCGCCCGTCAACTCGAACCGGCGGGGATACCCCCCGACGAATCCACGGACGGCAAGGTCGGGGGCATGGGAGCACGGATCTCTGGAAACGACAGGTCCCACAGCCACCGAAAGCCACCGTATGGCGAATCCGATGACGATGGTTTTCCGCGGACAGGCTCCCATTGTGCGGCCCGGTTGGGTATACTGTGCAGCTGATGCACCTGCCCGGGTGGCGGAATGGCAGACGCGGAGGTCTCAAAAACCTCTGTCCGTGAGGACGTGTGGGTTCAAGTCCCACCCCGGGTACCATCGGTTGGCAGGGTGCTTCACAACCTCCCGCACAGACATGCGATATGGCAGGACGCCTCGAGCACGGACACGAGACGGTATGCCTCGGCCATGGTCGGGGCGATGGCGAACGGTCCATGACCCCTGATCACCGCGATGCGGCGACCTGCAGCGACCTCCTCAGCGAGCATCTGCGCCGCTTCCGCGGACCCGATGGACTGTCCCGGGGCGAGCACCGCCACCCCCGCATCCCCGAAGGTGAAGATCCCCTCGCTGTCGACCGGCACGATGACATCGCGCATGAGCGAGAGGGCCACCGTATGACGGGCATGGGCGTGCACGATCGATGCGTTGATGGGGGCATCGTTTGCAAAGAGCGAACGTACCGCCCGATACATCGCGCGATGCACCACGAGCTCCCGCGAGCACCACTCGTCCCGGAGACCGGGCTGCCATCCCGTCTCGATGATGTCGTCGGCCCCGAGATGCCCGAGCATCGAGTCGGTGCGGGTGATCCAGATCGCCCGTCCGTCCGTCTCGGAAAGGTTGCCCCCGTGGCTCGTGACCATGCCCGACACCGCAAGGTCGATACCGGTTCGAGTGAACCGCCCCTGTCGTGCAACACGGGCAGAGGTGTCGGAGACGGCGTCGTCGATGGAGTCCCCGAGCACGTTGACGCTCTCCTGGAGCTCCGCTGCTGCCCGACGTGCATCACGCTTGAACGATCCGAGATCGAATGCCATGCCCACTCCCCTCATCCCCACATCGGACCTCCCGATGCAGATGGTTCATATCTCGACCATCATAACGCTAGCGTCATTCGCCTGATAACCTCGCTGCCTCACAGTTTTCTGGCTTGATTCCCATCGAGCCGTTGATAAATTCTAGGAGCTTTCAGGAAGAAGCGACGTTTCTAGGAGGGGAATGTCCACATGGCTCTGAAAATCTCGATCATCCTGCTGTTCTTCGCCATCGTCATCTTCATCGGCGTCTACACGCGCAGGCATGCCGGCGACGTCGATGGCTTCGTGCTCGGGGGGAGGAACGTCGGCCCCTGGCTGTCGGCCTTCGCCTATGGCACCTCGTATTTCTCGGCGGTCATCTTCGTGGGCTATGCAGGACAGTTCGGCTGGAAGTTCGGCCTCGCCTCCACCTGGGTCGGTCTCGGCAACACCCTCATCGGCAGCCTCGCCGCCTGGTGGATCCTGGGACGCCGGACCCGCGTCATGACCCAGCACATCGACGCCAAGACCATGCCCGAGTACTTCGGCAAGCGTTTCGGGTCCCGCGCGCTGCGCATCGCCGCCGCGCTCATCATCTTCATCTTCCTGATCCCCTACACCGCCTCGGTCTACAACGGCCTCTCGCGCCTGTTCGCCATGGCCTTCAGCGTCCCCTATGAGACATGCGTCATCGCGATGGCCGTGCTGACCTGCATCTACGTGGTCCTCGGAGGATACATGGCCACGGCCGTGAACGACACCTTCCAAGGTGTCATCATGCTCGTCGGCATCATCGCCGTCATCGCAGCGGTGCTCAACGGACATGGCGGTTTCTCGCAGGCGGTGATATCCCTCTCGACCGTCCCGAACGATGTCGCTGTGTCAAGCGGCCTGCAGGGAGCGTTCGTCTCGTTCTTCGGACCCGACTGGAAAGCCCTGCTCGGCGTCATCGTGCTCACCTCGCTCGGTACCTGGGGGCTGCCGCAGATGGTCCAGAAGTTCTACGCGATCACCAGCGAGCGCGACATCACCACCGGCGCGATCGTCTCCACCGCCTTCGCCCTCGTCGTCGCGGGCGGCAGCTATTTCCTCGGCGGTTTCGGCCGTCTCTTCGGTGACAGCATCGCCTACTCCCCCTCCGGTGTCCCCATCTACGACTCGATCATCCCCTCGATGCTCTCCAACCTGCCCGACATCCTCATCGGCATCACCGTCGTGCTCGTCCTCTCGGCATCGATGTCCACCCTGTCCTCGCTCGTCCTCACCTCGAGCTCGACCCTCACGCTCGACCTCATCAAGGGCAACCTGGTCAAGGACATGGACGAGCGCAGGCAGCTCGTCTACATGCGCGTGCTCCTCGTCATCTTCGTCATCATCTCGGCGGCGATCGCCTTGTTCCAGTACCATTCGTCGGTCACCTTCATCGCACAGCTGATGGGCATCTCGTGGGGCGCCCTCGCCGGTGCCTTCCTCGGCCCCTTCCTGTACGGTCTGTACTCCAAGCGCATCACCCGCGCGGCCGTCTGGGTGAGCTTCATCTGGGGCGTCGGCTTCACCGTCTCCAACATGTTCATCGGTTTCATCGCATCCCCGATCAACTGCGGCGCCATCGCGATGGTCGCGGACCTCGCCATCGTGCCGCTGGTGAGCCTCTTCACCCCGAAAATCGAGCAGAAGACGGTGGATTGGTGCTTCTCCGGCTTCTACGAGAAGGTGCTCGTGGAGAAACGCCGCGCCCTCGACGACCCGGTCGTCGCCTCGGAGCACTGACAGACGAGAGTGGACGGTGATGCCCCTGCCTGGGCAGGGGCATCACCGGAGAAGGAGAAGGGCGCGGACCATCGGGTCCGCGCCCTTCTTTTCCGTTCGATCCATCCGGTATCCCCTCCAACGGGGACACCCATCCGAGGGCGGTTCGCCCTCAGTCCTGATGCTTGGCCGTCTTCTTCTCGATGGTCAGGACATCGCCCTGCGCGACGCAGATCTTCACATAGGTCATGACCTCGCCAGCGCCGGCCTTGAGCGCGATCTGCGACACTCCGGTGACGATCTCCATCAGGGTCTCGTAGTCGCCCTCGACCGTGGTTTCGAAGGGGCCGACGGTCGTGTTGAGCCCGAACCCCTTGATGTAGGCGATGGCCTCATCGACGATGGCGACGACCTCGTCCTTGCCCTTGTCCATCGGAAGCACCTGGATCGCCACGCTTGCAAGTCCCATGGCATACCTCCCCTTCCATCGCGCACGTGCCCCGAAGGGGTCCGCACGAAAAGATACCGACCTTCAGGCCCTAGAGGCTGAAGTCCTCCTTGCCCTCGAAGACCTCGAGCGCCTCGGCGGCGTCGTAGTCTGCAAGGGTGATGGAACTGATGGCCTTGGTGAGACGCACGGCCTCATCGAGCGAACGCTGGTGGAT
>OMSY01000160.1 GCA_900313875.1 uncultured Actinomycetes bacterium | reverse complement strand
TCGGACGCGCATGCGAACACGTGCGCCACCGAGGGTATGTCGAGCAGGTCCACACCCATGCCGGTCCTTTGCGACCCCTGCCCCGAACACATGAACACTGGACCGGGGCCGATGACCAAGTCGGTATCACCCATTCGAACCCCCTGTCGGAACATGGGTGGTACAGGGGTCCGACCCCTGTACCACCTCCGTGTTCAGAAGATCCCGCTGCGTGTTCCGCAGGGCATTGACCGTGGCGAGCTTCTCCAGGGAGCAGGTTGCGAGCAGCTCGGCTTCCGCCGTCATCCCGGCGATGACATCGGCAGCGGTCTTGCGCTCGGAGACGATTCCCGCTACCTGACCTGCCATGACGCTGCCTCCCTCGACATCACCTGAGACAGCACGCGCCAAGCTTCCTGAATAGAGATGCTCCCGCTCGGCAGCGCGGGCGGGGTCGCTCTCGATCTTGCGCGCCTCACGTGCGAACCTGTTCTTCAGGCAGCGCACCGGATGGCCAGAGTCCCGCCCGGTCACGATGGTGTCCGAATCACGTGCACCGAGCACCTTCTGCTTGTATGCTTCCGCAACCGTGCACTCCTCGACCGTCAGGAAACGCGTGCCGCACTGCACCCCCTCGGCACCCAAAGCGAACGCCGCAAGCATGCCGCGGCCATCGGCCACGCCACCAGCCGCGACCACGGGAATCCTTACCGCATTGCAGACCGCGGGAACGAGTGCCATCGTGGCGAGTTCCCCCACATGGCCGCCGGACTCGGTTCCCTCGGCGATGATGGCGTCGGCGCCCAGCCGCTCCATCCGCCTGGCCTGCGTTGCACTCGCCACCACGGGAAGCACCCTGATGTCGGCCTTCTTCCACATCGCGATGAACTCGGCCGGGCTTCCTGCACCGGTGGTCACCACATCGATGTCCAGCTCGCAGAGAAGCTTCGCCAACTCGGGGGCCTGGGGGTCCATGAGCATCACGTTGGCGCCAAGCGGTTTGTCCGTCATCGTGCGGGCCTCCGCCACCTGTTCCGACACCCAGTCAAGCGGGGCCCCTCCACAGGCGATGACCCCCAGGCCGCCCGCCTCACTCACAGCCGCCGCAAGCCGTGCATCGGATATGCGCGCCATCGCACCTTGGATGATGGGTGCTTCGACCCCCAGCAGTTCCGTCACACGCGTCCGCATACGCACGCTCCTACAACGAATCGATGTAGGCGACCATCTTGCCGACCGTATCGATACCCTCGGGTTCACCGAACTCGATGTCGAGCTTCTCCTCGACATCGCAGATGAGCTCCACCATGTCCAACGAGTCGATGCCCAGCGAATCGAGCTTCGCCTCTGGAACCACCTCGGCAGGCTCGATGCCCAGGTTGTCCACCAAGGTCTCCCTGATCACATCCAATGTCGTCATCTTCACGTCCTCCATCTCCGATTCCGTTACCGTCGCAAGGCTTTCCGCCCCATTGACGCTTCCGACCCCATCGCTGCCAAGCACCTTCGGCACTGTTGCCAGCTCCGGTTCCATCACCATCGAAACAAACCGAGCTCATGCCTCGAAAAGCACGGCCCCCGATGTCAACCCACCTCCGAACGCGACCATGATCACCTTGTCACCCGGCACGATGCGACCTGCCGCATACGCATCATCCAGGGCCATGAGGGCGCTGGCCGCGCTGGTGTTGGCATGCTCGCCGATGGAGACCTGGAACCTCGATATGGGCAACCCGAGCCTCTTGGCCGCATAGCTGATGATGCGTTCGTTCGCCTGATGGGGGACTATCAACGCCACATCCTCGAGTCCCACGCCCGCACGTTCGAGCACGACTTGCACCGCCTCCACGATCGCGGAGACCGCAAACCGGAACACCTTCTTTCCCGCCATGGTTATGAACGGTTTACGCAACGGGTCCGATGAGACGCCCTGCGGCCCACCATGGATCCCGGCAAGCCCTTCATCGCCTTGCGGGGGCAGTGCATCCCCCCGTTCCCCCATCCTGCCGAAGGGGAAGGTCGACAGGTCGTACAGCGCACCACGGTTGAGGACCCGTTCCACATCGTCGGTGTTCTTCATGAACGTGCTCAGGATGCCAGGGCGTCCCGGACGCCACTCGAGCAACACGGACCCTGCACCGTCGCCGAACAGCACACAGGTCGCACGGTCGGTCCAGTCCACGATGCGCGACAAGCGTTCCGCGCCCACCACCAACGCCCGGCGGATGTCGTTGCCCCTACCAGGCACCAGATACGAGGCGCGCATCATGCTCTCAGCCACGGCGATGCCGTACACGCACCCCGAGCAGGCCGCATTGAGGTCGAAGGCCACGGCGTTATCGAGGCCAAGACGCTCCTTGAGCAGTGATGCTTGGCTGGGTACCGAGGTGTCGGGTGTCACGGTCATGCAGACAAGCAGGTCGATGGACAAGGGGTCGACAGGATTGCCTTCGGCGTCCACGGCCATCCCGAGTGCAGCACGTGCCGCTCCGTACGCAAGATCGGTGGTGGATTCACCGAGCGAGATCCGACGGATGTTGATGCCCGTGCGCTGGACGATCCATTCATCGCTCGTCTCGACTATTCCCGCCATGTCGTCGTTCGAGACGGCAAGGCGGGGAAGGCATTTTCCGGTGCCGGCTACCGCACAGCCCACGTGCCGCCTCCCCACATGGCTTTCGGATATCCTGCACCACCCGAGCACAGGATGAACTACAATTACCTAAGCTATCACAATTCTTTAGACTATCAAAC
>OMSY01000099.1 GCA_900313875.1 uncultured Actinomycetes bacterium | reverse complement strand
CTTCCCTAGGGAAGAGCATGCCATCGCGGGGGATGTGCCACGCGGAGAGCAACGCTGCAGGAGCGGGGGATGCGCCGTCATGCGCCTGCACGGCCCAGCGGACCGACCGCCACCCTGATCAACTCAGACCACTTGCCAGCCCATCATCACGACCGTGGTCTCGATATGCTCGTTCACCACCCCATCCTCGGCGATGGACTCAAGATACGAACGCACGACCTGCTTCTGCCCCGCATCGAGATCGGGTGCCACGAGATGGTCCGCATACAGGTTCGCCGCAAGGTCGAGCGGACGCGCCGAATCCCAGACAGCATGGTAATGACGCACCGATGGCGTGTACCCATCGAGCCAGGCCAGGGCGAACGCACTGAGGAAGTCCTCGTCACGCCTGTCCTCCTGCACCGGGATGCCGCACAGCCGCCTTGCCTCATGGAGCACGGCATCGGTGCGACGGACCGGTTTGGCCATGAAACACCAGTCGGATGAGAGCGAGACCATCTTCTCGAAGGTCTCCGCATCGGAAACGGCAGGGGTGAGATGGGCGAACACCAGATCGAACGGTCCCTCGAGCTCCATCGTCCGGAAATCACCCTGTACGAAAACCGCGTTCCCACACGCCATCCGGTCGGCGCGCGCACGTGCAGCTTCGACCATCTTGGCAGACAGGTCGCAACCGACGACCCTGCCGACCCTCTCGGCGAGCGCGAGGCCGTAGATCCCCGAACCACAGCCGATGTCAAGCACCCTCATGTCAGCGGAAAGGGGGACCTCCTCGTCGAGCATGCGCATGAAAGGCTCGTCATAGGTGGGCAGCGGCTCCTCGGCATAGGATGCCGCCGACGCATCCCATACCTCCGCCGCACCGAACCCACCTGTCGTGCTGACCCATGACCGGACGAGGGAAGCACGATCGAACACCCTGCCTTCGGACTGCTGCGTCATCGAAACCTCCCTTTGCGCACCTTGCAGACGAATCACCTCATGCTGGGCAGCGCCATGCGGACGCCATCCACATCGATGAGCTTGAACCCGGTGTCGTACGTCTCGCTGAGCGTGGCATCGCTTATCGCCTCATGCCCGCCTTGCGCAACCACCCTGCCATCGCGGATCAGCAGGAAACGGTCGCAGAACGACAGGGCGAGGTTGATGTCATGCAGGACGAGCACAGTCGCAAGGCCGTCGCGTACCGTCACCTGGCGGATCGCCTCCATGACCTCGACCTGGTTCTTGGGGTCGAGAGCGCTCGTCGGCTCATCGAGGATCAGGATCTCGGGCTCCTGGGCAAGCGCACGGGCGATGAAGACCTTCTGCCGCTCGCCGCCCGAGAGCTCGTCGCAGTACCTGTTCGCAAACCGCTCCAGGCCCAGCCCCGCGATCGCATGCGCGACCACCTGCCGGTCGCGTTCGCCGATCCTCCAGGTGATGTATGGTTTGCGCCCGAGGAGCACCTCGTCGTAGACGCTCAGGTGAGGGGCGGCCTGTTGCTGGGCAACATAGGCGATCCGCTGGGCGGCCTCCCGCCTTCCGAGCGACGAGAGCGGGATGTCCCCGACCCTGATACCCCCCTCACGGGGGCGCGCAAGGCCGGCGAGCAGGTCGAGCAGCGTGGACTTGCCTGCGCCGTTGTTGCCGAGGATGGCAAGCATGGAGCCGGCATGCGCCTTGAAACCGATCCCCGAGAACACGTCATGGTCGGCGCGGGGATAGGCAAACGATACCCCCTCGACCTCGAGCGGCGCCTCGATGACCCTATGCCCCACATGCTCATGCACCGGGATACCGTCCCCTGCATGGGATTCCGGATGCGAGTCATACTCGACCGTGTCGACGCGTTCCCCACCCGACAGATGGTCATGGGGGGCATCCCCACCCGGATGGGAATGGTAATGGCTGTGGACGGTCCCATCCGCATGCTCGTGCACATGCGAGTGAACCGTCATCTTCCCGGTGTCAGGGGCATGGTCGGGGACATGCTCATGCCGCTCGTCGTTCATCGGCGACACCTCCTATGCCCGCAAAGGCGACCCGGGTGACATGCTGCTCCCGGCGACAGCGCACCGCTTCCGGCACCGCCCCGGCGAAGTAGAGCGCGGATGGCTTCCCATCGCAACTGCACGACCCATGATTCATCGGCGATACCCCCTGTACAGCAGGTAGAGGAACAGTGGGGCGCCGAGGAACGAGGTGATGGCACCGATGGGAAGGATGATGGGCGAGATGACCATGCGGGCCGCCAGGTCGCTCAAGAGCATGATGGCGGACCCGAGCACGAACGATGCGGGCAACAGGAAGCGGTAATCCTCCCCCACCAGCCTCCGCGCGATATGGGGTGCGATGAGGCCGATGAAGTTGATGAGCCCCACGAACGCCACCATCGCCGCCGCCGCAAGCGAGGCGACGGCGACGCCCATCACGCGCGTGCGCTTGACATCGACACCAAGCCCCTCGGCCACATGCCCGCCATTGTGCAGCGCGTTGTAGTTCCAGCGGTTGGCGAAGAAATAGGCGCCGCAGCCCAGGGCGACGGCGGCCATGAACCCCATCTGCTTCCAGGTGGCACGGCCCAGGTCACCGAACTGCCAGAACATCACCTTGGTGAGCTCGACGTCGTTGGAGAAGTACTGGATGATGGTGGATGCCCCGGCCCAGAGCGCCGAGAGCGCGACGCCCACCAGGATGATGCTCTCCGGACGCATGAGACCGAGCCGCGAGAACGCGAGCACGATGACGCTCGACACCATCGCCCCGGCGAAGGCGAACAGCGCGGTCGCCCCCATGCCCAGGGTGCTGCTCGTGCCGGTGAGCAGGGGGATGACGACGAGTATCGCGAGCGTCGCACCGAATGCCGCACCTTGGGAGATACCGACGGTGGAGGCGGAGGCGAGCGGGTTCTCCAGCACGCTCTGCAGCGCCGCGCCGGCCAGCGCCAGACCAGCACCCGAGATGATCGCGCATACCACCCGTGGCAGACGTATGGATTGCACGGATGCCACATCCTGAGGGGTGCCGGTGCCGAACAGCGCACGCATGCTCGTGAACAGGTCGATATCGGACGCGCCCACCGACAGCTCGACCATGGCGGCGATGAACGTGACGACGACCAGGCCCAGGATGATGAGCGTGTTCCGACGCTCGGCATCCCTTTGCACACGGGTTATCCGCTGGGCCGCCTCCGTGGAGCCGGAGCCGGCAAGTGGCATCTGCGACATCTAGAAGCCTTCCCGCCCATACGCATCGTAACAGTCGAGGCAGACGGCCTGACCATCCTGGATCCGCAGCGCATACTCCCCCGTCTTCTCATGGCAGAGAGCGCATGGCTGGGAGCCGAACAGCCGGGCCCGCTCGGGCAGCCCGTAAGGGGGAACGGCGATGTCGAAGAGCTCATCATAGGGCGTGGTGAGCAGATGCTCTTGGAACTCGGCACGCTCGAGCCCATCACCGCAGCCCGGCTTCAAGCACAGCCGGACGCTGCGGCCGGTGTCCCGCGAGAAGAACGAGAACGCCATCTTGCCGCGCAGACGCGGGACCAGGTTCCCCTTGCCATACGTGCATCCAAGCAGGCTTTGGACCGCATCGACGCCACATGCATCGTTCTCGGTGACGCAGACGATGTCCTCATCGATGGTGGGCAGGTCATCTGCGCGCAGGCCCAATTCGGCGATGGCGCCCTCACAGGCCTTGAAACCGATTGCCAGTCCGGGGCATTTGTGTCCATGGAACGCCGCCACCTTGTCCCAATATCCTCTGGAAAGCATGTTCCCCCGTTCACCGCAGCGATAATACGAATAGTCATTACGTCATACGATGATTCTATCGCATGGCCCGGCGATGATGAAAGGATGAAGGGCCTGGATGAGACGATAGGTCCCCTCGGCAAACCGACCGGTCCACGAGCACAGGACGATGGTCAATCATCCCTGGACGTCAATGGGATTCATGTATCGTGGCGACCACCATG
>OMSY01000036.1 GCA_900313875.1 uncultured Actinomycetes bacterium | reverse complement strand
TGTACTGTACAGCGCGCCCAATGGTAGCAAAACCGGACATGACCTTGTACGACAAAACCGCATCGCGCCCGCCTCGCTGCAACCGCACTCCCCCCACCGGTCGCTTACACGCGGCCCGCCAATCCGCTAGACTCGTATCATGCAGCCAGCGGTGTGATGCGCCTCCCGCCCAACAGGCGCGGAGCATCTTGGCTGAGGTCGTCATGCTGATAAGAGGTGATACCCATGTACACGATAGGAGAGCATATCGTCTACGAACGGTCGGGCGTCTGCAAGGTAGCCGACATCATGCGCCGCGAGAACCCGGCGACGGGAGAGGAATGCGACTACTACGTCCTCGAACCCCTCAACGAGAAGGGCGTCATCTACACCCCCGTCGACAACCCCAAGGTATTCATGCGCCCCATCCTCACCGCGGAACAGGTCGAGGAGCTCATCGACCAGATACCCTTGATGAAACCCATGGCGAACGACCACCGCAGCACCCAGCAGCTCATCGAACGGTACCGCACACTGCTCGGCTCGCATGATTGCTCCGATCTGATCAGCCTCGTGGTGACGACTTATGCCAAGAAGGAATATGCTGAGGCGCACAACCGCCATCTTGGGAACATCGACAGGCAGTTCATGGATCAGGCGCGCGACCTGATCTCAACCGAGTTCGGGATGGCACTCGGCATACCCAAGGAAGAGGTCGATGCCTACATCGCCGCACGCGTCGAGGGTTGAGGCAAGGCGGCATCGTGGGTGGAGAGGATGCGACATGAAGAACAGCGAAAGGCTCATCACCGCAGCGGAGGACATCTGGAGGCAGTGCGAGCAGCATCCCTTCGTCCGGGGCATCGCAACGGGAACGCTCGAGATCGACCGGTTCCAGTTCTTCCTGCTGCAAGACTACCTCTACCTGTTCGACTACGCGCGCGTCTTCGCCATCGGCGTGACGAAGGCGAAGGACCTCACGAGCATGCGGGTCTTCGGCGGTTACATCAAGCAGATCCTCGATGGCGAGATGGACATCCACAAGTCCTACATGAAACGCCTCGGCATCTCGGAGGAGGAGGCCCTGTCCGTGCAGCCGGCACTCGACACGCTCTCATACACGGCCTACATGCTCGCCGAATCGCAAGTCGGCGGCGAGGCGGAGGTCCTCTCGTCCATCCTCGCCTGTGCCGTGAGCTACGAGTACATCGCAAGGAACATCGTCAAGGAATACCCTGCAGCTGCCGACCATCCGTTCTTCGGGGAATGGGTCGAGGGCTATGCATGCGATGAGTACCATGCCGCCAACGTCGAGCTCTGTGACCTGATGGACAGCATGACGATCGACGAGACCCGCTACCCGCATATCGAGGAGATCTTCCTCAACTGCTCGCTCTACGAACTCGCCTTCTGGCAGATGTCCTGGGACAAGCGCATGGGTCCGGCCCTGTAGGCAAGCATCTGCGCCCCTCCCGCTCCCCCGGTGCGCACCGCCCCGGGAGCAGCGTGCCATCTCGCCGCCCCACTGCGGGAGCGGCATGCCATCGCTATGCGAGGTGGCGCATGAGCATCAGACCGAGGCCCACACCGATCAGGGAAAGAAGAAGCATGCCGAACGCGTGGAGAAACGCACGCGCATAGCAGCGTTGCGTCATGAGCTGCATCGTCTCGACACACGCCGTCGAGAAGGTCGTATAGCCTCCGAGCAGGCCGGTGCCGATCACCTGACGCCACATGCTGCTCAGCCCGCACCACCAGAACGCCCCGGCGACGAGTCCCATCAGGAAGGACCCGGTCAGGTTCACGACGATGGTGCCGCAGGGGATACGCGTGTTCAGATGGTTGACGACGGCACGGTCGACGAGGAACCGCATCGCCGCGCCGATACCGCCCGCGATGACGAGAAGCAACGAGGTCATCGGTTCCCACCTCCCCGCGTGACGAGCCGCGCCACGGCGATGCCGGCGAACGTCAGGAGAAGACCGCAGACGAGCGTGAGACCGAGATACAGGAGACCCGTCCGTGCAAGCCCCATGCTTATCAGCGTCTCCGACTCGAGAACATAGGCGGAGTAGGTCGTGAACCCGCCACAGAGCCCGGTACCGAGGAAGAGGCGCATGCTGTTATGCGCACCGACGTTCCTGCCCGCGCGCTGGGTGTACGCGATGAGCAGACCGAGGGCGAAGGCGCCGATGCAGTTCACCGCGATGGTGGCATAGGGGAACCCGCCCAAGGGAGTCGGCCAGATGATGGAGACGAGATACCTGAGAAGCGTGCCGAGACAACCCCCCAATCCCACCAGGAGCACCTGGTTGCGCAGGGGAAGCTCCTTGCGCCTGGGCCTTCCATGCGCCTGCCGCTGCGCGCCACCCCGCGGAGGAGCCTGGGTTCCACGAGACCGCACCTGAGCGCTGCGGGCCTGCACCCCGCGGGCCCCTCCGGCCTGCTGACGCGCATCGCGAACCTGCCGCTGCGGGGCACGACCCCTGGTCGCATCGTCTCTCGCCATCTTCCGTCCCTTCGCCTACATGACCATCGGCAAACGGGTGTGGACCATGAAGCCGTTTGCCCAGATGGGCCTGTTACGATAGATTCGATAGGATACCACACGCCTGCGGAAGGTCGCGGCAACGCTTGGTCGTCGCCGCAGGTCCGACACGGTGCGCGGCATCCTCCGGAACACGACATCGCACGATCATGTGCCGAAGCTGAACCCGTGCGCATCCGACGCGGGAGCGACCGTCGGTTCGTCGATTGTGGGAAGAAGAGAAGTCAAAGGTGAGCTCGCTTTACATAGTCATGCCCGCGTACAACGAGGCGATGGGGATCGAGACCACGCTTGAGCAATGGTATCCGATCGTGGAACGCGTCGGACCCGACAGCCGCCTCGTCGTCATAGACGATGGGAGCAAGGATGGGACCTTCGACATCCTCCGAAGGTTCGCCGTCGACCACCCGCAGCTCATCGCGATCACGAAACCCAACGGCGGTCACGGCGCCACCGTGCGCTTCGGGTACGCGTTCGCACTCGAGCGGAACGCCGATTTCATCTTCCAGACCGACTCCGACGGACAGACCGAACCGGGCGAGTTCTGGCATTTCTGGGACTTGCGCGAGCGCTACGACATGGTCATCGGCAAACGCCACGACCGCGAGGACGGCCTGTCGCGCGTCATCGTCACACGGGTCCTACGCGGCGTGGTCCATGCCTGCTTCCGCACGAACATCCCCGATGCCAACGCACCGTTCCGCCTCATGAGCCATGAAAGCCTGGCGGAATGCCTCGAGCTCGTCCCCGAGGACCACAGCCTCACGAACGTGGTCCTCGCCGTGATCTACTTCAAGAAGCACAAGCGCATCCGGTTCGTCCCCATCACCTTCAGGGACCGCAGGGGCGGAAGCAACTCCATCGACCTCGGGGACATCACCCGCATCGGGGCGAACGCGCTGAGGGACTTCGTCCAGCTCAACAGGCAGATCGACAGGACGCTGTGAGACGGCTTGGCCTGGAGGGGGCGGTCGCCTTGTTCCGTCACCGAAACCACGGGGAGGCTGAATGGACACGGGGCAGATAGGGTTCTTCACCCCCATCGCGGCGATGGAGGAGGGTAGCGGGTTCGCCATCGGGAGCCCGTTCCACATCGCCTATCTCATGTTGTCCGCATTGCTTGTCTGCACGCTCGTCATCACGTACCGGCATCTGCGACCCGGGATCAGGGGCAAGACCCCCCGGCGCATCATGCTGCTCTGCGTCTCGTTGACCGCCATCGGCCTCAAGATGAGCGAGCTGGCGATCATGATGGCGTGGGGGGTCTACAACGTCTTCTGGTGGCCGCTGCATCCCTGCAACATCTGCGCCCTCCTTTGCGTCCTCTTCGCGATCGTCCCCAACAACCCGACCGGCGAGGTGCTCTACGC
>OMSY01000098.1 GCA_900313875.1 uncultured Actinomycetes bacterium | reverse complement strand
AGGACCCCGGAGCCTCGATGCTCCGGGGTCCTTCCTGTCTCATGATCGATTGGGACGTCGAGTCAGGACATCAGCCCTCATCGAGGTCGCTGAGCGCGGCATCGATATCGAAATCATCATCGATATCATCGAACCCGATGTCCTCGGCCCTCTCGGCCTCCGCAGCCCTCTTCTGGCTCTCGGAGACGTTGAGCGTGCCATACTCGTCCAGGTCGCCAAGCAGCTCGTCGAGCGCGGCATCGTCGTTCATGCGACGGATGGTGTGCATGCTCGTGTACTCGTCGTCATCCGGGCTTGCGCTGTAGGACTTGGGAATCTCCTCACCGAAGTACATGGAGTCCTCGGAGGCGAACAGCATGTCGAGCAGCTGGCTGGTATCGGGCTCCTCGGCCATCTCGTTGTCCTCGAGGATGTAGAGCAGGTCACGCTCGGCCAGGCCGGCCTTGAGCTCCTCGATCGCCTTGACACCGATGCCCTCGATGCGCAGAAGGTCATCCTCGGTATGGTTCACCAGGTCACCGACCGTCTCGATGCTGACCTCGGAAAGCTTGTTGGCCCAGCGCTGGGAGACGCCGAGGTCGTCATAGATGTAGAGCTTGGCAACCTCGGGATCCAGCTGACGTGCGGAAGGAGCACCGTTCGGATGCCCGATAGAGCTGTAATCACCGGGTATCATGCCACCCAGGTACTCCTCGCCCTCGAGCGGCCAGGACTGCGGACGGGGCAGGTTCTTCTCGATCTCGCGCAGCTCCTGGGGAGCCCACTCGGGGAGCGCCTCGGCCACCGAAGCAGACGAGACATGCTCGACGCGCTCATCGTTGTACGTGAGCTGCAGGTCACGGTACTGACGCAGACCGGTACCGGCCGGGATGGGCTTGCCGATGATGACGTTCTCCTTGAGGCCGCACAGATGGTCGGTCTTGCCCTCGATGGCCGCATCCGTGAGGACGCGCGTCGTCTCCTGGAAGGAAGCGGCGGACAGCCAGGAATCGGTGGCAAGCGAGGCCTTGGTGATGCCGAGCAGCAGAGGCCTGCCCACAGGAGGCTCACCGCCCTCGACGAGGATGCGGTTGACCGTGCGCTCGAAGTCGAAGCGGTCCACCTGCCTTCCGGCGAGATAGTCCGAATCACCGGGCTCGATGACCGTCACCTTGCGCAGCATCTGGCGCGCGATGACCTCGATGTGCTTGTCGTTGATGTCGACACCCTGTGAAGTGTACACGCCCTGGACCTGGTTGACGATGTAACGCAGCGTGGTGTTGGGATCGGTGAGACGCAGCAGGTCATGCGGGTTGATGGAACCCTTGGTGATCTGCTCGCCGACCTCGACCTCCCCACCATCCTCGATGTTGGGCATGAGCTGCGTGCGGGCACTGACCTCGTACTCCCTGAACTCGCCTTCCTGGTCGGAGATGGTGAGCAGCTTGGAGTTCTTGTCACCCGACACCTGAAGCGTACCCGAGATCTCGGCAAGGACCGCCTGGCCCTTGGGCTTGCGCGCCTCGAAGAGCTCGGTGACACGCGGAAGACCGTGGGTGATGTCCTCACCGGCGACGCCACCGGTATGGAAGGTGCGCATCGTGAGCTGGGTACCCGGCTCGCCGATGGACTGGGCGGCGATGATACCGACAGCGGTGCCGATGTTGACCGGATGCGAGGCGGCAAGGTCCCAGCCGTAGCACTTCTGGCAAACGCCACGCGAGGAGTGGCAGGTCATGACCGTGCGGACCACGATCGCATCCGCCCCCGCCTCGACGCAACGCCTGAGCTGGGCATCGTTCTCGATGAAGGCGCCACGCTCGAAGACGATCTCACCGGTCCGGGCATCGACCACCGGCTCGGCAAGGCAACGACCGACGAGGTTGTGGTCGATCTCACCCTTGTCGCCGTACAGCGGATACGGGATACCGTCCTCGGTGCCGCAGTCCTCCTCACGGACGATGACGTCCTGCGCAACATCGACGAGACGACGGGTGAGGTATCCGGAGTCGGCGGTACGCAACGCGGTATCGGCAAGACCCTTGCGGGCACCGTGCGTCGAGATGAAGTACTCGAGAACCGAGAGGCCCTCGCGGAAGTTCGCCTTGATGGGGCGGTCGATGGTGCGACCCTGCGGGTCGGACATCAGGCCACGCATACCGGCGAGCTGCCTGATCTGCTTGATGTTACCGCGAGCACCGGAGAAGGCCATCATGTAGATGGGGTTGAACCGGTCGAAGTTGGCGGTCATGGCCTCACCGACCTCGTCGTTGGTCTTCTCCCAGATCTTCACGACCTGCTGATGGCGCTCCTCGGAGGACATGAAGCCCATCTCGTACTCCTCCTCGACCTGCGAGACCCTGTCATCTGCAGCCTGGAGGATGGCGTCCTTCTCGGGCGGGATCGTCGCGTCGAAAACGGAGACCGTGACGCCTGCCAGCGTCGCGAAATGGAACCCCGTCGCCTTGAGGCCGTCGAGGATCTCGGGGACCTCATGGGGCTCGTAGCGCTCGCAGCAGTCCTCGACGAGCCGTGCTATCTCCTTCTTGTTCATCACGTAGTTGATGAACGGATGTTCCTTGGGGAACACCTGGTTGAAGATGATGCGGCCAATGGTGGTGTTGAGGCGCTCGCCGCGCTTGTGCTCCTCGAAATCGGACGGACCGGTCTGGACGACGATATCCTCCGTCAGGCGCACCCAGATGGAGGCCTGCAGGTCCACGTCGGCATGGGCGTCGTAGGCGTTGATGGCGTCCTTGAAGTCGATGAAGGTGCGTCCCTCACCGGGGAAGCCCTCGCGCATGGCGGTCAGGTAGTACATGCCGATGACCATGTCCTGCGACGGGACGGCCAGCGGACGACCATGTGCGGGCGACTTGATGTTGTTGGACGAGAGCATGAGGACACGGGCCTCGGCCTGGGCCTCGGCGGACAGCGGCACGTGGACGGCCATCTGGTCACCGTCGAAGTCGGCGTTGAACGCCGTGCAGACGAGCGGGTGCAGACGGATGGCCTTGCCCTCGACGAGCGTGGGCTCGAACGCCTGGATGCCGAGACGATGCAGGGTCGGGGCGCGGTTGAGCAGCACGGGATGCTCCGCGATGACCTCCTCGAGCACGTCCCAGACCACGTCGGCGGCACGGTCGACCTGACGCTTGGCGGCCTTGACGTTGGGAGCGCACCCGAGCTCGACGAGACGCTTCATGACGAACGGCTTGAAGAGCTCGAGCGCCATGGTCTTGGGAAGACCGCACTGGTGCATCTTGAGCTGCGGACCGACGACGATGACGGAACGGCCGGAGTAGTCGACGCGCTTGCCGAGCAGGTTCTGACGGAAGCGGCCCTGCTTGCCCTTGAGCATGTCGGACAGCGACTTGAGCGGACGGTTGCCCGGACCGGTGATGGCGCGGCCACGACGACCGTTGTCGAAGAGCGAGTCGACAGCCTCCTGCAACATGCGCTTCTCGTTGTTGACGATGATCTCGGGTGCACCGAGCGCGAGAAGCCTCTTGAGGCGGTTGTTGCGGTTGATCACGCGGCGGTACAGGTCGTTGAGGTCGGACGTCGCGAAACGACCGCCATCGAGCTGCACCATCGGGCGCAGGTCGGGAGGGATGACCGGGACGACGTCGAGGATCATGTCCTGCGGCTTGTTGTCGCTGCGGATGAAGGAATCGACGACCTTGAGGCGCTTGATGGCCTTGGCGCACTTCTGACCCTTGCTCTCGCTGATGACCTCGCGCAGCTCCGCTGCCGTCTCCTCGAGGTCGATCTGGTCGAGCAGGTCGCGCACGCAGGCAGCACCCATGCCGCCCTTGAAGTACGTGCTGTAGTTGAGCTTCATCTCACGATAGAGGGACTCGTCCTCGATGAGCATCTTGGGTTCGATCCTGAGGAACGCATCGTAAGCCTCCTCGCGGAGCTGCTTGCGCTCGTCGAACTCGTCGATGACGTCCTGGATCTCCTCGGCGACGTCCTCTGCGGACAAGCGCTCCTCGGGAGCGAAGAGCATCTCCTCGCCCTCCTCGGGAACATAATCCTCTCCCTGGCGCTTGATCTTCGCGATGATGCGTGCAAGCTCGGCGTCGAGCTCCTCGATATCGGCACGCATCTCGTCCTTCAGGACCTCGGCATCCTCCTCGCGAGCCTCCGAATCGACCCAGGTGATGATCGACGAGGCGAAATAGAGCACCTTCTCAAGCTCCTTGGGCGGGATGTCGAGCAGGTAACCCAGACGGGAGGGCGAACCCTTGAAGTACCAGATATGGCTCACCGGGGCAGCGAGCTCGATATGGCCCATGCGCTCACGACGGACCTTGGCACGCGTCACCTCGACACCGCAGCGCTCGCAGACGATGCCCTTGAAACGCACGCGCTTGTACTTGCCGCAGTTGCACTCCCAGTCCTTGGTGGGACCGAAGATCTTCTCGCAGAACAAGCCATCCTTCTCCGGCTTGAGTGTACGGTAGTTGATGGTCTCGGGCTTCTTGACCTCGCCATGGGACCAGCTGCGGATGTCATCCGCGCTGGCGAGACCGATACGGAGGCGGTCGAAGTTGTTGACATCGTAGTTGCTCATGCGCTACTCCTCTCCCCCTTCGTCGTCTTGCACGAACGCGTCACCTTCGGGCTGACCTTCCCTCATGGCACGTTCCTCGGACTCGATGATCCCGCCGAGCATCTCCTCGAGGTCGCCGGCGCTGTTCTGCGGCCTGGGTGCACCGAGAAGGACCTCGTCGTCGTTCTCGTCCCTCAGCTCGCCGAACCTGCCACCGAGCTCGGTGGCGAGGTCGAGGCCGGAAAGACCATCCGCGATCATGTCGAGGGCATCGGTCTCGTTCTCCACGCCCTCGGCGGGAACCGTGGAGCTGCCACCGATGAGGAGCTCCTCGTCTTCCCTGTCCTCATCCGCGAGACCGCGCAGGTCGACCTTGCGGTCCCCATCGCCGAGAAGCTCGACATCGAGACACAGCGAACGCATCTCCTTGACGAGCACCTTGAACGACTCGGGCACCTCCGCCGCAGGGACGTTCTCGCCCTTGACGATGGACTCGTAGGTCTTGACGCGCCCGGCGGTGTCGTCGGACTTGACCGTGAGGATCTCCTGCAGGACGTTGGCGGCACCGTAGCTGTACAGTGCCCAGACCTCCATCTCGCCGAAGCGCTGGCCACCGAACTGGGCCTTGCCGCCCAGCGGCTGCTGGGTGATGAGCGAGTACGGGCCGGTCGAACGCGCATGGATCTTGTCGTCGACCATGTGCGAGAGCTTGAGAATGTACTTCTGTCCGACGGTGATGGGCTCGCGGAACTTCTCACCGGTACGGCCATCGAACAGCTCGGTCTTGCCGGTCTGGTTGAGCTGCGGGATGAAGGGTGCATAGGTGTGCTCGCCGAGCTTGGCCTCGATCTTGCGGGCGAGGTTGTGGTTGGCGAGCTCGATGACATGGGTGATCTCGTCCTCGTCAGCACCGTCGAACGTCGGGGTGGCGACGTAGACCGGACCGTCCACGAGCTCCCGGTCGGCGTCATCCCAGCCCCAGCGGGCAGCCCAACCCAGATGGGTCTCGAGCAGCTGCCCGACGTTCATACGGGAGGGAACGCCCAGGGGGTTCATGATGATGTCGACAGGGGTGCCATCGGCCATGTACGGCATGTCCTCGACCGGGAGGATGAGGGAGATGACACCCTTGTTGCCGTGACGACCCGAGAGCTTGTCGCCCTGCTGGATCTTGCGCTTCTGCGCCACGTAGACGCGTACGAGCTCGTTGACGGAGGCGGGCAGCTCGTCGCCGTTGTCACGGGAGAACCGGGTGATGCCGATGACACGGCCGCCTGCACCATGGGGCACCTTCAGCGAGGTATCGCGGACCTCGCGCGCCTTCTCACCGAAGATCGCGCGCAACAGGCGCTCCTCACTCGTGAGCTCCGTCTCGCCCTTCGGCGTGACCTTGCCGACGAGCACGTCACCGGGGAACACCTCGGCACCGATGCGGATGATGCCGTCGGCATCGAGGTTCCCGAGCATGTCCTCACCCGCATTGGGGATCTCGCGGGTGATCTCCTCCGGACCGAGCTTGGTATCGCGTGCGTCGAGCTCGTATTCCGCGATATGGATGGACGTGAGCAGGTCCTCCTTGACGACGCGCTCGCTGATGATGATGGCGTCCTCGTAGTTGTAACCTTCCCACGGCATGTAGGCCACCAGGAGGTTCTGCCCAAGGGCGAGGTCGCCCAGCTCGCAGGACGGTCCGTCGGCCAGCACGTCGCCGGCCTCGATCTCCTGACCGACCTTCACGAGGGGCCTCTGGTTGATGCAGCCGCCCTGGTTCGAGCGCTCGAACTTGGAGAGCATGTGGGTCTGCAGCGAATCATCCGCATAGCGCACGGAGATCTTGTTCGAATCGACGTACTCGATGACACCGTCCTGCCTGGCACGCAGGACCTCTCCGGAGTCGACGGCGCAACGACGCTCCATGCCGGTGCCCACGAGCGGGGCACGGGGACGGAGCAGGGGCACTGCCTGACGCTGCATGTTCGATCCCATGAGCGCACGGTTCGCGTCGTCATGCTCGAGGAAGGGGATGAGGGCGGTCGCGACCGAGACCATCTGGCGCGGGGACACGTCCATGTAGTTGACGCGCTCGGGCGGGACCTCATCCGGCTCACCGAAGCTGCCGGTGGCATCCTTGACACGGCACAGGACCCTCTTCGCGGGGATGAACTCGCCGGTCTCGGGGTCATGCGAGCCGAACTGACGCGTCTCGAGGTCGAAGGTGTCGTTCGCCTGGGCGATGACGTAGTTCTCCTCCTCGTCGGCGGTGAGGTAGTCGATCTCATCGGTGACACGACCGTCGACGACACGACGGTAGGGAACCTCGATGAACCCGTAGGGGTTCACACGACCGTAGCATGCAAGGGAGCCGATGAGGCCGATGTTGGGACCTTCAGGGGTCTCGATGGGGCACATGCGGCCATAGTGGCTCGTATGGACGTCGCGGACCTCCATGCCCGCACGCTCGCGGGAAAGGCCGCCGGGACCGAGGGCGGAGAGACGACGCTTGTGCGTGATGCCCGCAGCAGGGTTGGTCTGGTCCATGAACTGCGACAGCTGCGAGGAGCCGTAGAATTCCTTGATGGCGGCCACGATGGGACGGATGTTGATCAGCGACTGGGGCGTGATCTCGGCGACCTCCTGCGTGGACATGCGCTCGCGCACGACGCGCTCCATGCGGGTGAGGCCGATGCGGAACTGGTTCTGGATCAGCTCGCCGACCGTGCGGATGCGACGGTTGCCGAAGTGGTCGATGTCGTCGATCGACCGTCCCTCGACACCATCGTGGAGCTCGACCATGTAGCGCATGGCGGAGATGATGTCGGTCGGGGTGAGCGCGGAACAATCCTCGGGCAGGTCGAGACCGAGCTTCTTGTTGATCTTGTAGCGTCCGACACGGGCAAGGTCGTAGCGCTGCGGGTTGAAGAACAGCCCGTCGAGCAGCGTGCGGGCCGAGTCGACGGTCGGCGGCTCGCCGGGACGCAGACGACGGTAGATCTCGACGAGGGCCTCCTCGCGCGTGGTCGTGAAGTCATGCTCGAGCATGTTGCGGACCAGGGGGGAGTCACCGATCAGCTCGATGATCTCCTCATCCGTCTCGGCGATGCCGAGCGCACGCAGGAGCAATGAAGCCGGCTGCTTGCGCTTGCGGTCGATGCGCACGGAGAGCATGTCGCGACGGTCGGTCTCGAACTCGAGCCAGGCGCCACGTGCCGGGATGACCTTCGCGTTGTAGATGAGCGCCGGAGACGTCTTGTCCTGCTCGACCGAGTAGTAGACGCCGGGGGAACGCACGAGCTGGGAGACGATGACGCGCTCGGTGCCGTTGATGACGAAGGTACCCCGGTCGGTCATGAGCGGGAAATCACCCATGAAGACGTTCTGCTCCTTGAGCTCGCCGGTGTCCTTGTTGATGAAACGGACGTTGACGAAGAGCGGTGCCTGATAGGAGATATCCTTCTTCTTGCACTCCTCCACCGACTGCTTCGGGTCGCCGAACTCATGGGATCCGAACTCGAGCATGAGGTTCTTGGAACTGTTCTCGACAGGCGAGATATCGCGGAACGTGTTGGCTAGGCCCTCGTTCATGAACCAGTTGAACGACTCGGTCTGGATCGCGATGAGGTTGGGCAGCTCCATCACTTCCGGGATCTTGGCGAAACTCCTCCGCTCCCTGTACAGGGGCCTTGAAGCATTGGCTGTTCCGTTTGCCACTGAATAGCCTCTCCTTCTATGTCCGGGAATAAACAGAGATATGCACGTTGGGTTAGAACGGCAGGCGGTACGATATCCGAGGGAAAGTCGAAAATCAAATAAAACGCGAAAAATTCCTTTCATAACATGCTTGCATCTTATGAAAGGCAGCAAAATACCCGACCAAAGGCTGCGCAGGGGGAGAAACTATACCTTTTTGTATAATTATGAGCATCGGGGGCAAGCGTCACATCCCTGGCGGTGACCGGTATGCCCCGAAACGCTAGCCGGCAACCCCCGAGATGACGGCCACGAGCGCGAGGATGACCCCGACGATGGACTCCCCTCCGAGAAGCCCCGAGGCGATGACCATGCCGCTATCGCCCTTCACGGCGTCGAAGGGCAGATGGTCGCAGACGACCCTGACGACGGCGCCGATGGCCGCGGTGAGCGAGAGGTAGAACGGGAGATAGATGCCGAGTCCCAACATGAGCACGGGTGCGCCCATCAGATACAGGACCGCCCCCACCACGACGCCCACGATGAATGCAGGGAGGTTCGGTATGCCCCCGACCATGGAGGCGACGGCAGAGGCCTGCGCGGCGACGAACTGCCCTTCCCCGCCGAACGCGGTCGGCCCATAGGCGGAGATGAGGGCGAACACGGCGATGGATGCCACGACGGCTCCGATGCAAGCACCGACGACCTCGGAGACCCACTGTGCCCGAGGATCGGTGCCCAGCATGTGACCGGCCTTGAAGTCGTTCATCACATCACCGGTCAGACCGCATGCCACCGCCACGACGGCCACGATGAGGAGCGCGGGCACGCCCGTGGTGTGGCAGACGAGCTGGATGACCTGGAGCGCGATGATGCCGAACACCTCCATGGGGCTGACGCCCGACTGTCCCACCGACTGCGCGGCGACGGACACGAGGATCCATGACAGCCCGACGATGAGGACGGACACGACGATGCCGAGATGCAGGGCGAACGCGCAGACAGCCGCTGCAAGCGCGACCGCGATGGGAGCCCATCGCCAGGCGCGGAACGACTTCACGTCGGGATTCCCCCCGCGATTCCCCCGGCCATCCTTGATGATGCCGACGACGGCCTTGATGACGATGCCGAGACCACTGCCGATCATGACGCCGATGCCGAGGCTCGACTTGATGGCGCTTGCGGACTCGACATCCCACAACCCGGCAGCCACCCCACCGATCATGATGCCGAGGTTGCCGATGAGGGCACCGAGGAACCAGACCCCCACCGAGACCACACCGATCATGAAGCCCATGCCGATGGTCATGAGCGAGCAGTAGACCCCGAAGCTCACCCCGGGGATCCTGACCTTGCTGAAGAGCATCACGGGAATCGCCCCGAACACATCGCGCAGGACGGCGAAGAGGGCGGACACGCCCATCGCCCCGAACAGCGATGCAGCCGCATGTCCTCCCTCGTCGCTCGCCTGCAGCATCTCCGCAGCACCGTGACCGATGGGATAGGCGAGGTCGTTGTCCTCGATGAAGCGCTTGCGCATGAAGAGCGTGAAGACGAGCCCGAGCAGCACGCCCGCGACCGCACAGAGCATGATGGTCCCGAGCGAGGGCATGGAATCGGGATAGAGCATGCAGATGGCGGGGATGGAGAAGGCAAGACCCCCGGCGACCATGGAGCCCGCCGACATCGCGGTATGGGTGACGTTGACCTCGTTGATGTTGGTGTTGCCGAGCAGCTTGAGTGCGAACAGCGAGAAGAGGGCGACGAAGAAGACGGGCCAGGGCAACGCCCCGAGCTTGAGGGCGACGTACACGCTGCTCGTGGTGATGATCACCGAACCCAGTGCCCCGATGATGAGCCCCCGTACCGTGAGTTGTTCGCGCATGGGACGCATGTCAAGCTCCTCTCCTACCTGCCCCATCATCCGATGGTCATACCGACCGGATAGCAGTCGCATACGGTCGTCGATCGCCATGATGGAGGCAGGGGTGGCACCGCCCCAAGGACGATGCCACCCCTTGAACCTGCCTATCCCCGCCCCCTTGCCAGATGCTCATGCCGCATCGGGCAGGAGACGGAAACGAATACCTGGTCGGACTACTTGAGGGTTACAGCAGCGCCAGCTTCCTCGAGCTTGGCCTTGTCTTCCTCTGCCTTGTCCTTGGCAACGCCCTCGAGAATGACCGTGGGGGCCTTCTCGACGGTCTCCTTGGCCTCCTTGAGACCAAGACCGGTGAGCTCGCGGACGACCTTGATGACAGCGATCTTGTTGTCGCCGAAGCCATCGAGCTGGATATCGAACTCGGACTTCTCCTCGGCCTCTGCCTCGCCACCGGCGGCAGGAGCAGCAGCTACGGCTACGGGAGCAGCAGCGGATACGCCGAATACCTCTTCGAGTTCCTTGACGAGCTCGGAAAGCTCGAGTGCGGGCATCTCCTTCAGGGCCTCGATGATCTCATCCTTGGTTACAGCCATTGTGTATCTCCTTAATCCATGGCGACCTGGTCGCCTTGTTCAATCTTCCATACCGGATGCATCAGCATCCCTTTCCAGGTCCTGCGCAGGTCTTCCCTCATGCACAGGACCGTGGGCAGCTTCTGGCCGCCCTCCATACGCCTAGGCAGCGTCCTTCTGCGTGGCGATGGCGTCGAGCGTACGTACGAAGCTTGCCGGAATCTCGGAAAGCGTACGGACGATCTTGGTCGCCGGGTTGCTGAGGGTACCCAGCAGCTTCGCGATGAGCTCCTCGCGAGAGGGCAGCTCTGCGATGGCACTGACCTGCTCGGCGGTCACGACCGCCCCGTCGAGGAGACCGGCCTTGAACTCGAGGTCGTCGTTGTCCTTCATGAAGGTCTTGGCGGCCTTGGCGGAAGCGGCGACATCGCCCTGTGCGAAGATGAACCCGCTCGGACCTGCGAGATACTCGTCCATCTCGGGCATGTCGAGATTCCTCAACGCGATCTTGACGAGGTTGTTCTTGTAGACCTTCATCTCAGCGCCGGCTTCGCGCAGCGAACGACGCAGCTCCTGCGTCTGCTTCACGGTGAGACCGCAGGGGTCGACGAGCCACATCGCGGAACTGTTCTCGATGACTTCCTGGATCTCAGCGACCTTGTCGATCTTTTGCTGTGTTGGCATGTGGTTGGCACCTCCTTTCCCAAAGCTTGAAGTCCGCTCGCACCCGGAATCCCGGGTGACTCGCATGTGGACTGCTTTGAGAAAAGCCCCTTTCGATAACACAACCCAAGCTGGGGACAGCTTGGGTTGGTGATGAGAGCAACCTCTATGCATCGACCACCTCGGCAGGCCACGCATCGCGTGATTGAGCCTCTCGGCACCGGCTGTCTTGAGCAGCGAACTTATCGGCTATATGTCAAGTCGTCACCGAAGGTGACAACTTGGGATTGTGCCACGCAGCCCCCTTCCCGTCAACGGCTGCTCTGCAAACGGGGACGAAGGTCCTCATCGCAGGTTGGGACGGGGCGTCACCGGAACCGGTGTGCCGTCTGCGGCGTGACGGGGGGCGCCTTGCCATCCGGGGGCAGCATGCCACCGGAAAGCAGGACGGGCTGGCACCCACCAGCCCGTCCATATCAGCTGTGACCCTCAGGGCGTCAGCCTCACGAAGCCGCCTTCCGCCCATCGCCCATCGCCTTGTGGACGATGAAGCTCAGGAGCATGAGGATGACCACGACGGGAATCGTGGAACCGATGGGCAACGCAAGATGGAGGAACAGGTGATAGAGGGCCAGCCCGATGACCCAGAGGATGATGTTCACCCAATCGACCGATTCCTTGCTGCGGTCCTGCTTGAGAACGTAGTAATCGACGATGAGCAGGCAGGCCATCGGCACGAACACCGATGCGATGATGTTGAGGAAGCTCTCATACGCGGACGTGTCGGTGAAGATGGCAAGCGCCAGACCGAGCAGGACGACGATCAGGGACGTCTTCTTCGCATCGATCTTCTCGTAGATGCTCTGCGCGCTCACACCGGCGGAATAGGCGTCCAGGAACGTCGTGGTGACCGTCGAGAAGAGCACGATGAGGATACCGACGATACCGAGACCGGCCTGCATCAGGATCACGGCCATGTCACCGGTCTCGCTGATGACCGCGGCACCCATGCCGATGACGTACATCCAGCAACTGCCGAGGAAATACACGATGACGGACACGATGGTCGCCAGCTTGGGCTTCGCGGCCTCACGCGTGTAGTCGGAGATGAGCGGAAGCCAGGAGAGCGGCATGGCCACGGCAAGCTCGACGGCCGCTCCGAAGGAGATGCTCTCGGTCGTACCGGCGGCGAAGAGAACCGGGCTGCGGACGATGACGACACACAGGATGACCGTGAGGACGAACAACGCGGCGATGGCCACGATGTTGAGCTTCTCGACGTTCTTGATGCCGACCGCGATCCACACCAACAGGAGCGCTGCGATGATGACGCTCCATACCCAGTCGCCACCGAGGCTGATGAGCGTGTTCGCCGCGCCGGTGCCGACCACGATCATGACCGCGGTCCATCCGACGAGCTGGAGCACGTTGCAGATGGAGAACACGTACGACCCACGCTTGCCGAAGGCGATCTTGGTCGTCTCCATGGCGCTCTTCTCCTCCTTGGCGCCGATGAGACCCGCCAGGTACATGAGGACGCATCCGAGCACGTGTCCCACGACCACAGCGAGAAAACCCTTCGCGAAGCCCAGGGGGGCGAACAGCGTACCCGCCATCATCTCGGTGATGCAGATACTCGCCCCCAACCAGATCAACGCATTGCTGAAAACAGATGTGTTCGCTTTTCCTTTCATGGTCTCCCCCGTTCGGCCCGCATCTGCGGACCACATGTCTCGCTTGCAACTCGGCCGGCACCCGTCGGGTGCCGGCCGAGCCGACTAACAGTTGAGACCATGATGACAGATGATCTGCCCTCCCAAGCACGTCATCGCATCTGCTGCGCGGCGTCATCGCCAGATCCGCCGGCAGGAGGCAATGCGACCGGCTCCACGTCATATGACAGGCCCTTGGGCATCGGCTTGATGGCGATGTCGGCCTTCAGCGTGAGGTCCTCGACATAGTCCTCATAAGCATAGTTGGCATGGTAGGACTGCGCACCGGAGCGCATCTTCTCAAGCACATCCTCCGGGACGGAACCCAGGTCGATGTGACCGCCGCCCTCAGGGGCCTTCCAGCTATCGGTCTCGAAGAACGAGGCGAATTCATCGACGTAGTTCTGAAGCTGCTCATCGGTCAGGCCACCGGAGAACTGCTCGACAAGCTTCTGGAGACGCAGGCTCGTGGCCACCTGCTCATCGTATGCCGCCTCCGTGAAGCCCTGCGTGGAAAGGAACTCCTCCCAGCTTGCATCATCGGCATACCCCATGGCCTCCCGCGTCTGATTGACCTGCTGCTCGACCTCCGCGTCGGTCACCTCGATACCCTGCTCGCTCGCAGCGGCGTTGACCAGCATGACCTGCGCCTTGTAATCGATGACCTGCTTGCGCATGTCCTCGGCGGTCATGCCGCTCTGGCCGAGGAGCTTCGCCCAGGCCTCGTCGTCCGTGCAGCCATACTGCTTGCGCAGCACGTCGATCTGCTCGGTGACCTCCTGCTCGGTGATCACCTTGCCGTTGACCGTCGCAGCCGCGCGGGTACCCTTGTTCACCCCGCCGAGCAAGACGAGCGTGACGACCAGGAGCGCCGCGCAGATGACACCCAAAACACCCTTTAAGACCTTCACCTTGACCACCTTTCCATCCCACTGGAATCAGCTGGACACCATGCAAGGACATGAGCACACGAAAACACCGGACAGCCTGCATGAACTCCACATCGTTATCAGTATGTCACGATAGACCCACAAGTGTCAGGACGTACTTGAACCGTTACCCCCGTCATCATGAAACAGGCTGTCTGCAAAGGCGAGCGGGAGCGGGCGGGCGCCGTGCCCATCCGCTCGCCTTGCCGAACATGAAAAAGGCCGACCCGGTGATGACCGGGTCGGCCTCATCAGCCTGTCATGGAACCATGCGCTTGCGACTACTCGACGACCTCGAGCAGGTTGCGCGTCATCGAGGGGTCGAGGGGCACGCCCGGGCCCATGGTGGATGCGACCGTTGCGCTCTTGATGTACTTGCCCTTGGCAGCCGCAGGCTTCACACGGAGGATCTCGGTGAGAAGCGCGGCGTAGTTCTCGATGAGCTTGTCAGCCTCGAACGAGACCTTCCCGATGGGCACATGGCAGATACCGAAACGGTCTGCACGGTACTCGACACGACCAGCCTTGAGCTCGTTGATGATCTTGGCCACGTCGTTGGTGACGGTACCGAGCTTGGGGTTGGGCATGAGTCCACGGGGACCGAGGACCTTGCCGAGGCGACCGACCTTCTTCATCATGTCGGGCGTGGCGACAGCAGCGTCGAAATCGACGAAACCGTCCTGGATCTGCTTGACGAGGTCATCGGAACCGACGATGTCGGCGCCTGCCTCCTCGGCCTCACGGGCCTTCTCGCCCTCAGCGAACACGAGGACCCTGACATCCTTGCCGATACCGTTGGGCAGGGAGATGGAACCCCTGAGCTGCTGGTCTGCCTGACGGGTATCGATACCCAGGAGGAAGTGGGCCTCGACGGTCTCGTCGAAATTCGCAGATGCGAGCTCCTTCACAAGCTCGATGCCCGCACGCGGGGTGTAGAGCTTGCCAGCTTCGATCTTCTCACGTGCTGCACGGTACTTCTTGCCCTTCTTGGCCATGAATGAAACCTCCTTCGTGGTGCCGACGGGTCCCTGGACCCTCCCACGATCGGGATGCGGCCTTCCGCATCCATCCTCTATGTCAGCCCATCTCATCCGGAAGATGGGTTCGAACCACTACTCGGCTGCCGCCTCTTCCCCAGCGCTCTCGGCAGGTGCCGCT